>CAZDNY010000028.1:0-14391 GCA_964506885.1 uncultured Hyphomicrobiaceae bacterium
GGGCCGCCCGACCGATCCGGGCACTGCCGCCGCCTCGTCATCGCCGACGTTCACCGGGCACCGTGGTCTCGACCACGAACAGCCGCTGATCTTCGAGCGCGGGCGGCTCGACAAGACGGGTGTCGATCTGGCTGCCCCTGCCGAGACCAACGCGCGCTTCGCAGGGTTGGAGCGCACGCGCGAGATCGGACTGCCGGGGCTGGCGGAGCCGGAAGCCGTGCGCCACTACGTGCGGCTGTCGCGCATGAACTACGCGATCGATTCAGGGCTTTATCCGCTGGGCTCGTGCACGATGAAGCACAACCCGCGCCTCAACGAGAAGATGGCGCGGCTTGCCGGGTTCGGCGACGTGCATCCCCTGCAACCGCAATCGACGGTTTCGGGTGCGGTTGCGCTGATCGAGAAGCTCGGCGCCTATCTCATGGAACTGACCGGCATGCCGGCCGTCGCCATGAGCCCGAAGGCGGGCGCGCACGGCGAGTTGTGCGGTATGCTGGCCATCAAGGCGGCGCACGATTCCGCCGGCGACGGAGCGCGGCGCATCGTTCTCGTACCCGAGAGCGCGCACGGCACCAATCCGGCGACCGCGGCCTTCATGGGCTACTCGGTGAGGACCATCCCGGCGAAGAAGGACGGCACCGTCGCTGCAGCCGACGTGAAGGCCGCGCTCGGGCCGGACGTGGCGGCGATCATGCTGACCAACCCCAACACCTGTGGGCTGTTCGAACCGGAGATCGTCGAGATTGCGGACGCGGTGCACGAAGCCGGCGCCTACTTCTACTGCGACGGCGCCAATTTCAACGCCATCGTCGGCAAGGTGCGGCCGGGCGATCTCGGCATCGACGCGATGCACATCAACCTGCACAAGACCTTCTCGACCCCGCACGGCGGCGGCGGGCCGGGCGCGGGACCCGTCGTGTTGTCGGAGCGACTGGCGAAGTTCGCGCCGCTGCCCTTCATTCATCGTGACGGCGAGAGCGTGCGGCTGGTCGAGAGCCTGGGCGAGGCAGAGGCGCTCGGCGCGGAACCCTTCGGCCGGCTCACGGCCTTCCACGGTCAGATGGGCATGTTCGTGCGCGCGCTGGCCTACATGATGAGCCACGGCACGGATGGCATGCGGCAGGCGTCGGAAGATGCCGTGCTCAATGCCAACTATGTGCGCGCAGGTCTCAGGGACGTGATGACCCAGCCGTACGGTGACCAGGCGTGCATGCACGAGGTGCTGTTCGACGATCAGTTCCTGAAGGACACGGGCGTCACGACGCTCGACTTCGCCAAGGCGATGATCGACGAGGGCTACCACCCCATGACGATGTACTTCCCGCTGGTCGTGCACGGCGCCATGCTGATCGAGCCGACCGAGTCGGAAAGCCGCGCGAGCCTGGACAATTTCATCGCGACGCTGCGCGATCTTACGCGCTCAGCGAAGGCGGGCGAGACCGAGCGCTTCACCAGCGCACCGCGCTTCACCCCTCGGCGTCGCCTCGCCGAGACCAAGGCGGCGCGCGAGCCGAAGCTTCGCTGGGTGCCGCCGGAGGAGAAACAGGAGGCGGCGGAGTAGGGTCAACCGCGGGAGCGGCGGCGGCGGCTGAAGCATGCCACCTCGGCTCGAATCCCGCTTCTGTCACAAACGGGAGATCGCGCATCGAGCTTGAACCGAACGAAAATGACCCTGGGCCGACTCTGCGTCGGCGCGCAACACCCCATTGCATTGGAGCCTGCAGCAAGGTGCATCGGTATCTGCACCGCAACATCCCCCTTATTTTACCCGGTTCGATATGAGTGTCTTGCATGACCATTTCGCACTGAAGCACATCGAATCAGCTGCAAAACCGAAGCAGACACCACCAGGGCCATCCGGGGTACATGGATGGCGTATGCCTGATGTCAACGTCCGGCAGACACTTACCGCTTCGATATCCATGCCCAAGGCTCAAATCATGGCGCGCGTGAACAGGCGAGCGCAAGAACCTCGGAAACGACGTTACGGATTACACAACGGGCACCATGTCGGATCTGCCGCGGCCACACCATCGGAACGGGTGTGCCGTTCGGCATAACCGCACCCCTGACAGCCAAAGAGCTCGATCTTGATCTGTGATGTCGGGGTTGCGCACAGTTCACAAGGCAGGCCCTTTTGTGCACCCGTCATCCCGAAGCCGGGACAACGGCATCTGGGACATAGCGTGGCGATTCGCCGGGCCAGTCGTTCCGCCAGTTCGCTGATTGCAGACAAGCGCTTCGGGTTCATGTGCGCGCGCATGTCCGTTTGGACCAACACCCGACCGTCGGCCGAATACAACGCAGCGGCGGCGACGGCCTTTGCCAAGTCCTGATGGGTTCTGATGCCTTTGCTCAGAGCCGGCATTTGGGTGAGCGCGATCGGAGCCCTTTCTTCACCAAGAGCTTTCGCATCGGTCTCGGCCTGGGTGAGCCGATCGTTGGCCGGATGATGCGGCCGCACAACGAGGCCGAGATCGGGAAAACCCACGCGCTCGAGAAACGCTGAAATATCCTCGAACCGATCGACAACAATCTGACCAAAGCTTGCCGTCGGGTAGCTCAACGTTTCGTGAATCGCGATGCCGAGGTCATCATCGACAAACACGAGTATTTCGACACCCACCGGAAGGAAAGGCATCAAAGGGTCGGGACCGTAGCTGCCCTCGCTCGCCAGCCCTAGCGTCAAACCCGCGGACGACATGCCGAGACGCGCTTTTGCGACCGCCGTCTCCAGCATGGTGCCTGTGCGCGCGATCTCGCCTGTGAACGTCCCGAGTGAATCTGTGTCGATGCCATCGGGGACGACAATATCAAGGCCGAGGACTTCACGCATCGGCGGCGCAATGACCGCTTGTTTGCCGTGCATGGTCGCCAGCGCGGCCACCCGTTCGTGATAGAGGCGGGCCTCGTTGGCTCGTGGTCCTGCAAGGCTGTTGATCGCTTCTGGCGAATGGATCTTCTCCTCATCGCGGAGCGCCCCGTCGTTGCCGCGCGGCGGCAAAACGAGCCGCGAGCAATCGCGCCCGCGATGGGTTGCTCTATGTGCCGGACACATGGCGTGGAATGCCGCCGTAAATCTTGCTCAGTTCGGCATTCGCCTCCAACTGCATGAGCACCCGCAATATCTCCAAATCATTCAGCAGCGAGACCGGGTCGCGGTCGCGCGCGCTTTTGACGGCTTCTTTCAGCCAGTCGCTCACGCCCGGGTGGCTCTCGATCCAGGCAATCAGGCCATCCCGCTGGCTTAGAGCGCTCGTTTGCACTTCAGGCTTCATGCTACGTCCTCCGCGAGGCAATTAGCTGTCGTTGTTGGTTTGCGTTGTGATGTATGGGCGGCAATACCACCCACTGGTTCGCCGCAACGTGTGTTCTCGGTCATGGCGGTCATGCCGCGACCTTCATTTCCGTCTCGATGCTCTCCCAAGCGAGATCTCCTGCATATCTGGCATGGACGCGGCCTTCGCCATCCAGTGCCAGCAGGTGCAGCCAGCCGTTATCGAACAGTGCACGCACATCGGGATGACGCTTGAGTATGTCGCTCATAGCTTCGGTCGGGGCCTCGATGAAAACCGCAAGCCGTACCGGCTCGTGAACGAGCTTCTCGCCGTCGTGGACCGACTGCCATGGCAGGCCGTTACGCATCATCCCGCCGTTGCCCTCCACCACGCCGATGCCGCCGGTCACGTTATGCAGCAGCTTGTTGCCTGCGCCAAAAACCTCGGGAGAAACGCTCGAGCCGTAGTACTGCAGGCTGATCCAGCTTGCGACCACGACGGGTGCCGTCATAATGAGTTCCAGCACGCCGAATTCCCCGTCCTGCCGCCAATCGTAATCGTGCAGGAAGGCGCGACCGTCGAACACTTTGCCCGTGGTCCGGGTGCGCGGCGCAGCGATGAAGGTTCGGCATCCGGCAAGTCCCCATTCCGGGCGCACTTCTGCCCAGTCGCGGCTTCGCCGCAGGACCGAGTCGGGACCGTCTGCACGCGACAGCCTGACCGCGCGCTCGCCTCTGGCGACGGCACCTGCCTTTGCCAACCACGCGCGAACATCGACCAGATGCGAAGCATGAGAGGACGCGTCCCAATCCTCGCTGAAGAGCGTTACCGTGTCGGTCGTCGTGTCGTGGAGCGCGCCCACGAACAGCGTATCGGCCGGGATCTCGATGCCGCGCTGACGCAGGCCGGACCGGATAGCGGGATCGTTCAAAAGACCTGCCAGTAGCCGCGCATTGACATCGCCGGAGTGGCCGCCGCAGGCGCCGCAGTGCAATGCGCTCTCGTAGGGGTTGTTGACGACGTTGGCGCCATGTCCGACCAGTAGCACAACAGGCGCGAACGCCTGCGTCAGAGACATCGCGCGCAAGATCTTTTCGGCGATGTCGACGCGCGTTGTGACGTTAAGTTCGGGATCAAAGCGCGGGGCCGGGTCGCGCGACCTGTGTCCCTCCGTCATGCCCAGCCCGTCACGCAGGAGTTTACCCGCATAGACGGGGCCCATCGCCTCGACGAATGCGAAGGAAGAGACCGCGGCAAGCTTGAACCGTCCCCAAGCGCGGATCGCGCGCGCCGTCAATCTCGTGAGTTGATCGCGGCGCGCATCGCCACTGTCTCCCGAACAGGTGGTGACGCCAGGATTCAGCAGTACGGGCAGACGATGCTCCACAACATCCGACGCGAACGAGCGGTGGGCAGTCGGCAGGCCAAAGAAGCCCGCGAAGCCGAGTGTCCGGATACCCGGATCGAGCGCCTCAAGCGCCCTGCGAAAGACCTCCGAGCGCACATCGATACAAAACGCCGCCTGAAGGCTGGGGCGCTCGTTGGCGCTTGCTGGCACAGTGCTATGAAGCGTCGCGACAATCGACCTCTGCGCGGCCCGCTCGGCTGCGTTCTGCAGGCATGCGTCGATGATGTCATCGGTACCGGGCCGAACCGGAGTTGCATACTCAGAGCGGGCTTCTTCCCATTGCCCCGAGATCTCTTTCGCGTACTGGCTGTAAAGTGCCATCTCCCAGGTCAGGCTGATCGCCAGCAGATCGATCAAGACAGCATTGTCTTCCCCCGCCAGTTCGGCCTGCCAGACGTGGTAACGTGCATGCTGTGACCAGCCTCCAAGCCCCATGAGAAGGCGCTGGAAGTATGTTTCCAGCATCTCGTCACTCAGATCCATCAGATTCGAAGCCTTCTCCAGCACCGCTGGCGCAGTCTCCGGTCCGTCGGCGACGAATGCGGCAAAACCGTTCAGTCCCACTATCTCTGGTGTCAAGTCGTGGACGGCCACCGCGCGCCAGGCCGCGAAGGCGCTCTTTCCTTTCGGCGCCGCCCACAACGCCTGCCCGGCATCGAAATAGTCCGCAGCCCATGCACCGATGCGCTGTGCGATGACGCCGGGCCAATCTATGCCGGATACCATTGCAGCCAGATCCGCGACCGTGGGGACCGCAGCCGGCGCTGGCCGATCCTGGCGTGCAGCCGTCTTCAATTGCGCAACCGAGATGTTGGTGTTCGCACACACGGCTGCCGGAGCGGCGGCAAGATCTACGTCTTCGATCTCACCGTTTTCGATTTTCTGCAGGTACCAATCCCTCGGCATCGTCGCCCGGGCGCCGAGCACGCGCTCGATGCGCGCACTTGCGAGCGCCAGATCGTCGTGCGTCAACCCGAGATAGGGATTGACGGCAACCGTCGCTGAGAGAGGCCACATAGGTGGGACGATACGCGCGGCTGCACGAGCAGCAGCAAGCAGCGCATCCGGCGCGACCGTGATGAGAGCAGACTTCATGAGCATCTTTCACTCCTGTTCGTCAGGATTGGCTACGGATCGACCAACCGCCGAGCATGCGGTCGACGACGGCGTTGATGTAGAGACCGTTCGACAGGTGGACCCTGAGACCCGCCGCGGCCGGATGGTAGGCCCACAGGGGAAACATCGCTTGTGCGACCGCAACCAATCCGAAGCTGAGCACTGCCAGGATGATCAATGCCCATTCCAGAGGACCAGGGGGCGGCGTGACGGGGAGCGTGCCCGACATCAGCCACTCGCTCGCTCGCTGCAAGGCGAAGTAACCGACCGACGCGGCACCCGCGTAGAGTGCAGTCTTTTGCGTGAGGATCCTGGGGGCTTCATCCGCCAGGCCCTGGGCCAGGAGATAGGCGACGCCGAAGATCAGGATCGCTCCCAGAGCAATGGCTTGCGGGGACTTGTTCTCAAAGCCGAACCCAAATCCGATCGCTGCGTAGATCGCGAGGGCGGCCAGGAAGGCCTGGCCGACGGCCCTTACGCCCGGGATCGCGATCGGGCCCGGGCGCCGGATGGCGGCAATACGTTCCACCGCCATGCCGGAAGCCAGGAACGCGTGGGCCTTGTAGAGCGAATGCGCGACAATGTGCAGGAGCGCCAGCGGGAACAGCGCGAGGCCACACTGGAGAATCATGAACCCCATCTGCGCCACGGTCGACCACGCGAGTGAGGTCTTCACCGCCGGCTGGGTCAACATGACCAGGCCACCGAAGAGCGCTGTGAAACCGCCGATAATCACGAGTACGGCGAGCACGCCCGGCGCCAGCAGCATGACATCGGCAAACCGGATCAGCAGAAAGCCTCCGGCATTCACGACGCCGGCATGCAACAAGGCTGAGACCGGCGTGGGTGTCTCCATCACCTCCGTCAGCCAGCCATGCGTGGGGAACTGAGCCGATTTCAACAGCGCGGCCAGAGCAAGAAAGCCCGCAGCCCAGGCCGCCGCACCTGGCACACCGCCTGTCGCCGCAGCATCCAGTATTGCGGCGATGTCGCTCGTTCCAAAGCCGTACCACAGCAGTGTGACCGCGCCGATCAGCGCCGCGCCACCCAGGCGCGCCATGATATATTTCTTGCGTGCTGCACGCTGCGCCTGCACGCGCTCGGGATAGAAAAGCAGAAGCTTGTGGAGGAACAGGCTGGTCGCGATCCACGCGCCGACGAGCTGCATCAGGTGCCCGGCCTGTACGAGCAGAAATACCGCGGCGAGAAGCGCACAAAGCCAGCCCATGAACGTCCCTTGCTGCTTCTCGCCGTCCATGTACGTCGCCGAGTAGCGCACGACGATCCAGCCGACGAACGAGACCAGAAGCATCATCGTCACGCTGACCGCATCGACGCGGGCCGATAAACCGACCCCGCCGAAGCCGATCAGTGGACTGGTGCCGGGACCAACTGCGATCAGAACGAGAGTGGATAAAATGGCTGTACCCAGAGCAACAAGGCTCGCCAGTTCGGCGAGGCGCGCTGCTCGCGCAGGGTTCAAGTGGGGGCGCTGCAATATGGTTGCCGCGGCGATCGCCATGGCAGCCGCGCCAAGGAGTGGCATAAGGTGGCTCAGCACGCTCTTCTCCCTCGTGAGTCGTGGTTCATGCCTGTCGGGGTAGCATCGCCATCAACCTAAGAAAAATTCATTGTTCAGCGCGAAACGTTCACTTATAGTGAATGATTATGAGCGAGCTCAATTACCATCATCTGCGCTATTTTCATGCCGTGGCGCATGACGGAAACCTGACGCGTACGGCGCACAGGCTCAATGTTTCCCAGTCTGCGCTGTCGGCTCAAATCCGGCAGCTCGAATTGCGCCTGGGCCATGCGCTGTTCGAGCGGCGCGGCAGACAACTCCACCTGACCGAAGCCGGTCGCATCGCCCTCGACCATGCCGATGCCATATTCGCTACCGGTGCGGAACTGATTGGTACTTTGATGAACCGCCAGGATGCGGCGCGCCATCTTGTTCGCGTCGGTGCGATCGCGACCTTGTCGCGAAACTTCCAACTGCGATTTTTGCGCCCCATTCTGGGGCGGCCCGATGTGGTCGTGAGTGTTCGCTCGGGGCGCATCGGCGATCTGCTGCAGGATCTCGAAGCGCATGCTCTCGATGTTGTCCTGACCAACTTCGTACCCTCACGCGACGCATCAAGTCCGTGGATCGCACACAAGATTGCCGAGCAACCGGTGAGCATTGTCGGTCACAAAAAACGAATAAGGCGAAAGGACACGGCAGCCACCCTCCTGCAGCGAGAGCCGGTACTGCTTCCCGCGGTCGAAACGACAATTCGCACCAACTTCGATGCTTACGTCAGCCGGCTGGGGATCCGGCCGGTGATCGCAGCGGAGGTCGATGACATGGCAATGCTTAGGCTTCTGTCACGCGAGGATATCGGCATCGCCATCGTGCCGCCCATCGTAGTGACGGACGAGCTGGCATCCGGGCTCTTGGTGGAGGGCGAAAGGATTCCCGATCTCACAGAAACGTTCTTTGCCATTACGCTGAAGCGGCGGTTTCCCAATCCTGTACTGAAGGAACTCATTGTCGGCGCGCTTGCCGAGAGATGATGTAAGAGTCTATTGGGGGGCTCGTGCAGCCGGATACCGCTGCCAATAGCCCGATTGAGTCGGATGTCCCGATTTCCGGTGCCGCTCGCAAGGCTGTGGCGTTACATACTATTGTGGCCACCAATTCAAACGGGAGGGCTCAGCGATGCCGACGCGGATCTACCTGGTTCGACATGGCGCCACCCAATTGACCGAGGAAGATCGCTTCGCGGGATCCGCAGATGTCAGCTTGTCGGAAGAAGGGCGCAAACAGGTCGCGAGTCTGGCCGAACGCCTGAAAAACGATAAGCTCGACGCCATCTACTCAAGTCCGCTCGTGCGCACACTCGAGACGGCGCGCATTCTCGCGGCTCCGCACGGGCTCGAGCCCCTTTCCGAGCAAGCGCTCAGAGAGATCGACTATGGGCGTTGGGAGAAGTTGAGACGCGGCGACGTCGAGCGTGACTTCGCAGAGGAATACGCAATATGGCAGGAGGATCCCTTCACGATCGCGCCGCAAGGCGGTGAATCGGGATTGAATGTTCTCAATCGCATCCTTCCAGTTGTAAGACGCATCGTCGAGACGCATCGCCACAAGAGCGTGCTCCTGGTTTCGCACAAGGGCACAAACCGCCTTTTGATCAGCAGCCTCCTAGGTTTCGAGATGCGCAGCTACCGCGATCGCCTCGATCAAAGCCCCGCAGCTCTCAACATCATCGACTTCATGAGCGAGGTGCGTCCACGCCTGCGACTATTCAATGACATCTCACACTACGAAGGCATCCCGGCACGCATCCTGAGCCAACGGCTCTCGAAGTGGTGGAGCCCGCCAGCCCAGCCTGAATAGCCACAACTTCCAAGCCGGGCGAATTGCCCTACGGCTCAAAAGCGGGGACACGGCCACCACGGCAACGGGGCGAACGCGACGCGCCCGCCCGGCGATCGAGCAACTCGATCACCTGTAAGCTGCGCCGAGTTGAAGCGCCGCGCGTACCGGCCACAAGCCATCGAAAAGCAAGCGCTCATGGAAAAAAACATCTCGCCGATTGCCATGCGCTGCAGCAATTCCCGCCGCGACAGTCGCTCAAGGATGTGTGAGAGGTGACACACCGCCACGGAAGATCCGCGTCCGATGTCCGTCGCTACTGGCCCAACGCGTCGGCAGGCCGATGGCGGGTTGGCTCGGAGCTTGGGGCATCCCCGCTCAAATTTCGACTGCCGGCACACTGCCAAGTACGACCTCGACCATCAGGTCGTGCGTTATGTCTTCGAGCGTCTCGCGCAATTGGCCCTCCTCGAGACCTTCGGGCAGAATGATGTCAGCACGAGCCTCGAACATCGCCTCACCGGACATCGAGCCGGCGAACACGCGACTGTCGAGCGCGTCAATGGAGATCTCCATGCCGGCGAGCACGGTCGAAATCTCGTGGATGATGCCGGGATGATCGACGCCGGTCATTTCCAGGCGAACGCGGCGGCCGACATGCATCGCGTCCTCGTGACCGCGCCTGATCGTCACCCAGATGCCGGCATCGCCCAGCTTACCGAGATCCGCCTCCATGGCGACAACGTTGTCCTCGGGGACCGAGATGCGCAGGATGCCGGCGAACTCACCCGCCAGCCGCGCCATCGAGCTGTCGACCCAATTACCACCATGCGTGTTGATCGTCTCCGACAGTGCCTTGATGAGGCCGGGCCGGTCGCGCGCGATGACGGTCAGCACCATGTCCTGGGCCATGTTTCCTGCTCCTTGGTCGTTGGCTTTTGTTGCTTATGGCGGAGCGTGGCGCGGGGGCGCGCCGATTGCAAGAGGTAAGCCCAGAATGGCGCAAGACCCGGCCCTGTGCAGGCGCGCAGCACGCCGCTGCCGCCGTCTTCGATCCCACCCGACTGCACCCGGCCCTACTGTGCCACTTGCGCCCGGCGATCGACAGTTGCGCCGTCTCCGTGCCGCTCGAGGACGGCGCGGGCCTGCTCGGTCAACGCATCGGCCATGGCGGCATGCCCTTCGGCAGTGGGATGAAAGGCACCCGAGTAGGTCGCTGCCAGGACGAGCTGGAAGTAGGACAGGCTCTTGAGCTTAAGCGCCTTCTGCAGGATCGAGGGCGCGACGTGGAAGTTGCCCGTCAAAAACGCGTCGTTGGGTGTACGGAACCAGCGCTGCCGCTTGGCGTATGCGGGGTAGTCGGCAGGGTTGTAGGGTTCCCATTTGCCGTCGATCTTGCGCGGCAGGCGCAGATCGTCGGCGATCGAGAAGGCGTTGTCGGTGAAGCCGGCGCAGATGCCGCGATCGATGAAGGCGCGGCGATGATGCTCGACGAAGGTCCAGCCGTATGCCTGCGCACTCTCTTTCATGACGCGGTTGAGCTTGTCGGAGATCCAGACGCCCTCACGCGCCTTCTTCGCGCTCAAGCGGAAATCGGAGACCACCTCCATGCCGGCGGTGCCGTCGGGGCAGACCTGCGACCCATCGCCCAGCAATGCCAGGCCCGGATAGCCGGTGAGCAAGATTCGGTCGCTCTCGTCCCAGGGGATGTGCAGGATGTAATGCAGCGCGCGATTGAGCGCCTTGTAGCGTTCGTCGAGCGTGTCGAGGAGGTCATTTGCCATGGACTGGCCGTGCACCTGTCCGAACCAGCCGCCCAGCTTGCGCAAGGTCGACTGATTGGACAGGATCGCATTGGCCAGCAGGCGGGCGAAGCCGATGTCGTTGCCGCCGATCGACACGAATACGAGGTCGATCTTGCGGGCCTGCTCGGCGGGGCACTTGAGCAGAACCAGGCCGCCCAGTTCGGGCACCGCACCCTTGATGTGGTAGGCCTCGGGCAAATCCTGTGGCTCGGCCGCGCTCTTGCCGCACTGCGCCTGGGCGGCGGCAGAAATCTGCGACAGTTCAGGCGGATTGGGCACCCACTCGTTGCCCTTGTAGCGCAGGAACAGGCCGTCGGTGATTTCCGCCCCCGAGCAGGCCAGCCCAACATAGGTGATCGCACGCTGCGGCGTTTCGATTGCAAGCTGGAGTGCGGCGCGCAACTGATGCGAATAAAGCGAGCGGTGGCAAGCCTGGTCGAGCCAGCGCGCGTTACCCTTGAGGAACGCCTTGTCGCCGATCTGTTTCCAGGGACCATCACGGGCGGGAAAACCGCTCACCGTCGGTTCCTTCTTGGCATCGCCGTAGGCGGTGGCGCGCTCAGGCGAGAACTTCACCGGCACGTCGGGATTGCCTTCGCCGGACGCAAAGCTGTCGCCCATGCCGACGATCAGCAGATCGCGCACCTTGATGGTCGTGCTCTGCAGCTCGACGCCCCCGACCGAGACACTGACGTCGGAGCCGGCTGGATAGGGCACATCGAAGGTCACGGGCTGGCTGCAGGGAAGCATGACCGTTTCGGGAGGGGCGGTGTTGATGCCGGAGTCGCGCGGCACGGCTTTCCACTGGCAGGCCACGGTTGCGGCGTCGGCGATCCCCTCCAACGCCACCACGACGCGGTGCTTCTCAGGCGAGAGATAGTCCCCGCGATGATCACAGGAATGCTTGTTGATGCGCGTGTTCCAGCAGGTCATATCAACCAGTTCGGCGGCCCAGCCACGGGGGTTGCGGGCTGCAAGACGGCGCTCAGCAGCCAGCACCGGGCTGCGCCGCTCGGCGGTTTCGAGCTGCTCGTAAACCCTGCGATGCACTTCGGTCGCTTCGGGATCGGCAAAAAAGCGGAATGGATTTTCTACCCGCCAGTTGAGTTTCGGGGCCAACGGCGACCCGCGGAAACTGGGCGAGGCGAGCGGCTGGGCAGGTTCCCCATCCACGCCCATCGCCGATGGCGCAGACGGCGCAGGCGCGGTTGCTGGTGCTGCCTCGATGAGCTTTTGCAAATCCTCCGGCGTATGGGGTGCGGCTTGGCCGGATGCAGCGGCCGCGTCCGGTTCGGTTTGCGGCGTGTAGCCGCCCGCGCCAACGGGCTGGGGAGCATCGACCATCGGCGCCCCCGGCAGCGGGTCTGAGTGTTCGATCAATGGTGGAGGCGCGGGCTCGGCGGGTGGAAGCGGCTCGGACGACACCGCAGGGTTGGAAGGAAGCGGAGACAAAACGTCCTGCGCGGACGCCTCGAGCAACGGCATGGAGACGGCGAGCGCTGCAGCGGCCAGGGACCGCGTGAAACGGGCTACGGATCGCGTGGGTACGGCAAGCTTGCGCATCATATCCTCCAGGCCCGGGTTCCAGGCCCCGGCTCCAGGCCCGGGGGCGTGCCCTACTCAAGGGCCCGTGGCATCACACAGCCGCGCTACATCCGGCCGAAGCGGGCAAAGCGCCATAAGCGCCAGACGCGTGTCAGCGGCAGGATCGCGGCCTCAAGGCGGGTCGCCTCGCCGATCGGTGATTTCGCCCCGCCCTTTTCACAAGCGCGCAAATACGGCTCAACGAGGGCAACGGGCAGAGCCGCGAGCCGCAGGGCCATGGGCCAGCGCGATATCTGGCTGCGAACCAGCAACAGATTGTGACGCGCCTGCTGCAGTTCGCCTTTCAATCCGAGCACAACGCCGGTGGTCTGGCCCAGGCGCGCGCGCTTTTTCAGCGCAAGGCGCGCGAAGGAGAGGGCGAGCCCGGCGGCCTCTAGCCCGGCTTGCTCGTCAGCCCCGTTCGTAACGCCGAGCACGGTGGCGGCGCGCTGCATGGCGGCACAGTCGCGCGCCTTTTGACGTGCGCGTCCGCCCGGCATCGGAAAGGGCATCGTTCCCTCATCGAGCGTCGAGCGCGCATCGATGCTGGCGATCAGATGCTCCTTGTCGAGCCCGTGCCGCGCGACGACGTCGGCGAGAGCATCGGCCAGCGGGTTGCCACTCGAGGTGCCCGGCTGCATCGCTTCGATCCAATCGCGCCACCATTGCAGGCGGATCTCGGCAACCATCGGCTCGCTGACCTCACGGGCAATCCGGTCGATCTCGCCTTCGAAGGCTGCCAGCGCCAACAGATCGTCGCGTGCGGTCGACGGCGCCAGCAGCGCTGAGAGGTAGTAGTCGGGAGCGTTGGCCTTGGCCGCCTGAAGAATCAAGGCGCGCGCGGTGTCGTCCATTTGTCGCGCCCGCTACAGGCCGGTGTGGGCGGCAATGATCATGGCAACGCTCACGGGAATGACAAGGATCAGGTTGATGCGCGCCCAGGTGTAGACGGTGGCGCGCGACGCGACCTTTTCTTCGTCACTGGCCTGAATGCGTCCGGTCAGGCGCGCGACGTTGGGGCGCAGGACGAACTGCACGATCGCCCACATCGCGAGACCGCCGAGAACGCCGAGCATCAGGATCACGCGGCTGTGGGCCGTTGCACCCAAGGGGATCATCATGACGAGGCCGGTCACAAGCGTGGCATGGGCGGCGCCGGTGAAGAGCCATGCCGTCGGGCCTGCGATATGGCGAACGATGAGCGGGCGCTCGGCGTCGCTCACGGATTTCAGCGCGGCAAGCTGCACGATGTTGACGAACACGATGAGGCCGGCCCAGACCATTGCGGCCAGCACATGGGCTGCGCGAACCGCCAGCGCGGTTGCGGCGGTTGCATCGAGCGCGGCGAGGCTTGCGTAGGCGAGCACGACCGCGGCCAACACAAGACCGACGAGCGAAGTGCGCCACGGGCTCAGCAGAACTCTACGCCACACGCGCGGTCTCCCTCACAAGCTATGCGACTGCGATCAAGGCGGCCGCCACCTTGCGGCGCTCGCCCAGCAGAATGTTGTAGGTCCGCGCAGCGGATCCGGTTGTCATCGGCTCGATGCCAATGCCCGCTTCCGCCAAGGCGGCGCGAACTTCTGCCGCGGGCATCACGTGCTCGGCGCCTGTGCCGAACAGCAAGACATCGATCAGGTCGCTGTCGGCCAACACGGCCGCAAAATCCTCCGGTCTCATCGCGTCGGGCGGTGTCGATACCGCCCAGGCCTTGATGCCGGACGGCAGGCACAGGATGGAGCCCTTGTGGCTCATGTCTGCAAAGCGGAAGCCGCCGTTGCCATAGGCATCGATGGGCACCTGATAGGGGTAACTGCCCTGCAATGTCGTCATCGCGGA
>CAZDNY010000029.1:0-14129 GCA_964506885.1 uncultured Hyphomicrobiaceae bacterium
GAAACAACTTAAACGTGCAGGTGTCTGAGGCCGGCAAAACCGGAGGAGGAACCAAGCCCCTGCACATGCGGTGCGACGTGCAAAGCTTCACTCCGCCGCTTTGGGCCTGTCGCCGCGGCTGGCCGGCGCTGGCTGCGCGTGCCAGCGCTCCCGGGCTTCGTCGTCGGCTTCGCGCGCATCTACCCAGCCCCCGCTGCCATCGGCCCGGGTTTCTTTTTTCCAGAACGGCGCACGCGTTTTCAGGAAGTCCATCAGGAAGGCGGCGGCCTCGAACGCCGCATGGCGATGCCGCGACGCCGTCACCACCAGCACGATGTTGTCGCCGGGCCTGAGAGCGCCGTAGCGGTGGATGATGAGGCTCGCCTGCAGCGGCCAGCGCCGCTGGGCTTCGGCTTCGATGCGCTCCAGCTCCGCTTCCGTCATCCCCGGATAATGCTCGAGCGTCATTTCCGTGATCGGCGTGTCACCGTCACCGCCGCGCACTGTACCCGTGAAGGTGACGATGGCACCGATATCCGTGCGCCCTGCGCTCACCGCACGCACTTCCGCGCCGACATCGAAATCATCCGCCTGGACACGCACCGCCATCGCCTAGCCTCCGGTTACCGGCGGGAAGAACGCGATCTCCCGGGCTCCCGCCAGCGGCGTGGCCGGCTTTACGTGTGTCTGGTCGATCGCCGCGCGGATCACCTCCGGACGCGCGAACGCGGCCTCGTATTCCGGCCCCCGCGTGCGCAGCCAACCGACGAGGTCGGCCACCGTCTCGATGCCCGCCGGCGGCGTCACGGTCTCTTCGGCGCAGCCGGTCTTTTCTCGCACCCACGCGAAATAGAGAATCCTGATCGGAACCGTCGTGTCGTTGGTCATCGGCCTCACCGCGTCCCGGCCTTCCAGTCGGCCGGTCTCTCACTGAGAGATGGCGTGTTTCACCCCGGCTTTCAAATAGTCATATCCGGTCCACAGCGTCAGCACAGCCGCCAGCCACAGCAGCGTGATGCCCGCCGTCTCCGCGCCGGGGACGTATTTCTCCACCGCCGGACCTGCCAGCAGCACCGCCAGCGCCACCATCTGAACCGTCGTCTTCCATTTGGCGAGTACGGAGACACGCACTTTCACATTGAGTTCGGCCAGGAATTCGCGAAGCCCCGAAACCAGGATCTCGCGGCACAGGATGATGATGGCCGCCCAGATCGAGATCTGGCTTATGGTGCCGTCATAGACGAGCATCATCAGTGCCGCGCCGACCAGCAACTTGTCCGCAATCGGATCGAGCATCGCACCAAGGGTGGACTGTTGTTCCCAGGCCCGCGCCAGATAGCCGTCGAGCCAGTCGGTGACGCCGGCAAGGGCAAAAAGCCCGAATGCGGACCAGCGAGCCACGTCGCCCTTCAGGAAGAAGAGGCACGCAACGAGCGCCGGCACCGCCGCGATCCGCCCGTAGGTCAGGATATTCGGCAGTGTCAGAGGCTGGGATCTGGCTGGCGCTACGCTCATGCCGGTTTCGTACACCACCACCCCGTTTCGTCAATGGGGCGCAGCGCCCCCACCTGGAATGTCGGTGAAAAATGCCTGTTGGCTTGCTGGTCCCCTCAGGTCATGCGGTCGAACAGCGGCTCCGCCATTGCCATGACGGCCTCTCTCAAAAAAGAGGTCTTATCCGCGCCGCTCGTGGAAAAAGTCGTAGATTTTCTGGGCCATTTCCGCCGAAATCCCCGACACCGCCTTCAAATCCTCCACGCCTGCCCGCGACACCGCCTTGGCCGAGCCGAAGTGCGCCATCAGCGCCCGCTTTCGCGTCGGTCCGATGCCGCCGATTTCATCGAGCGGATTGGCCGACATGGACTTGGCGCGTTTTGCCCGGTGCGTGCCGATGGCGAAGCGATGCGCCTCGTCGCGCAAGCGTTGCACGAAGTAGAGCACCGGGTCGCGCGGCTCCAGCATCATCGGCGCGCGCCCGTCGGGAAAATGGAAATGCTCGCGGCCGGCATCGCGGTCCGGCCCCTTGGCCACGCCGACCAGCGCAACGTCGGTGATGCCGAGGTCGGCCATCACCTCGCAGGCCACCGCAAGCTGCCCCTTGCCGCCGTCGATCAGCACGACATCCGGCCGATCGGGAAAAGCCTCGCTGTCCGCATCGAGTTCCTCGCTGTCCTCAAGCACGCGGTTGTCGTCGGCCAAGCTCATCGTCGCGGCGGGACCTGTATCTGCCGCCCGTCGCAGAGCGCTGAAAGCGAGGCCGTCCTTGGTCCGTGTCGATGGTGGCGGTGTGGTCAGCCGCGATGGCGATCCCGCCTCGCCGCCAACGCCCACCTCGGCCTCGGTGTCGCCCGACACATCAGGATCGGCCAGCCGCCGGAACCGCCGCGTCAGCACCTCGCGCATCATTGCGTAATCGTCGCCGGGCGTCAGGGCCTGCGACTTGATGTTGAACTTGCGGTAGGCCTTTTTGACGAAGCCATCAGCACCCGCAACGATCATCGCTCCGACCGCGTTGGCGCCCTGGATATGGCTGTTGTCGAACACCTCGATGCGGCGCGGCACGCGCTCCAGTCCGAACCGCTCCGCTACCCCCTTGAGCAGACGCAGCTGCGAGGAGCTTTCCGCAAGCTTGCGGCCGAGCGCTTCTCTGGCGTTCGCCAGCGCATGCTCGACCAGTTCCGATTTCACTCCGCGCTGCGGCACGCGGATCTCCACCCGGCGCTCGGTTTTTGTTGTCAGCGCCTCCTCCAGCAGCGACCGGTTCTCGATATCGTGCGAAAGCAGGATGAGCCGCGGCGCCGGCTTGTCGTCGTAGAACTGCGCGACGAAGGAATCGAGCACTGCGGCAACATCGAGCGAACGGTCGGCCTTGGGGAAATAGGCGCGGTTGCCCCAGTTCTGCCCGGTGCGGAAGAAGAACACCTGCACGCACGTCTGCCCGCCCTCCTGGTGCGCGGCAAAGATGTCGGCCTCCTCCACGCCTTCCGGATTGATCGCCTGATCGGAGGTGACATGCGCCAGCGCCGCCAGTCGGTCGCGGTAGCGCGCGGCGCGTTCGAATTCCAGAGCGTCAGACGCCTCGTGCATCAGGCGCTGATACATCTCGCGCACGTTCTGGCTCTCGCCTTTGAGGAAGCGTCGCGCCTCTTCGACGAGCCGGCCGTAGTCCTCCAGCGAGATTTCTCCGGTGCAGGGCGCCGCGCAACGCTTGATTTGATAGAGCAGGCACGGACGCGTGCGGCTTTCATAGACGCTGTCGGAACAGGTGCGCAGGAGGAATGCGCGTTGCAGCATGTTGATCGTCCGCGTCACCGCGCCGGCGGAAGCGAACGGACCGAAGTAATCACCCTTGGCCGTGCGAGCCCCGCGGTGCTTGAGGATCTGCGGCGCTGCATGGTCGCGTGCGATCAGAATGTAGGGAAACGACTTGTCGTCGCGCATCAGCACGTTGAAGCGCGGCCGGAACCGCTTGATGAGATTGGCCTCGAGCAGCAGCGCCTCGGCCTCGGTGCGCACGCTCACGAACTCCATCGCCGCGGTTGCCGCAATCATGCGCGCAATCCGGTTGGTGTGTCCGCCAAGCCGCGCATAGTTCGACACGCGCGCCTTCAGGCTGCGCGCCTTGCCGACATAGATGACGTCTCCGGCCGTATCGAGCATCCGGTAGACACCGGGAGACGACGGCAGGTCTTTCAAGGCGCGCTGGATCACGGCCGGCCCGGTGGCCGGGTCTGCCATGCCTTCGGCGCGGCTGTCCGCCGGCATCGAGCTTGCGCGGTCGTGCTTGGGACTGTCGCCCCTTTCAGCCGGCGCGTCGCCGCGGCTGCCGTTGCCGCCGCCGGTCGTTGGTTTTGTTGACATGGTCGCAGGATTGGCGGCGCCGCCTTCCCCCGTCAAGCCTCAGCCTCGGATTTGGCGCTGAGAACTGCCATACGCACCCGTTTTTCGATCTCGAGCACGATGAAAAGGACCGCTCCCAGGCCCACGATCGCCACGCCATCGGTGAAGCTGACAGGGCGGGTATCGAACAGCGTGTGCATCACCGGCAGATACGTGAACGCGAATTGCGCAACGACGATGCTGCCCACGCCGATCAGCACCGCCGGCGTCCCCAAGATGCCGTTGATCGTGAGTGAGTCCGACGCCAGATAGCGCACCGCGAACAGATAGAAGATCTCGAACACGACGATGGTGTTGACGACGATGGTGCGCGCTTCGGCAATTTCGATGTCGCGTGAGCGCGCCCACCAGAACATGCCGAAAGCGCCGGCAACGAACAGAACGGACACGAACACCACCTGCCATACCAGCAGCGGCGACAGCAAGGAGCGTTGCGCATGCCTCGGCGGGCGTTGCATGACGCCGGGTTCCGGCGGCTCGAAGGCGAGCACGAGGCCGAGCGCAACGGCCGTAACCATGTTGATCCAGAGGATCTGTACCGGGGTCACGGGCAGCAGGAAGCCGAACAGGATGGCGAACACCACGACCAGCGTTTCGCCGAAGCTGGTCGGCAGCGTCCACGCGATCACCTTGGTGAGATTGTCATAGACCGTGCGGCCTTCCTTCACCGCCGCCACGATCGAGGCGAAGTTGTCGTCGGCGAGAACCATCTGGCTCGCCTCTTTCGCCGCTTCCGTGCCCTTGCGGCCCATGGCGATGCCCACGTCCGCCCGCTTGAGCGCAGGCGCGTCGTTGACGCCGTCGCCGGTCATGGCGATGATCGCCCCGCCGGCGCGCAGCGCCTCGATCAGACGCAGCTTGTGTTCCGGTGCGGTCCGCGCGAACACATGCGTGCGCTGCGCAAGCGCGGCAAGTTCGGCCGGCGAAAGCGTCTCGATCTCGTGGCCGGAAGCGACGCCGGCATCCGTATCGAGCCCGAGGTCCTTCGCAATCGCCCGCGCCGTCAGCGCGTGGTCCCCGGTGATCATCTTGGTTTCGATGCCGGCCGCGCGCGCCTCCGCGATTGCAGCCCTGGCTTCCGCGCGCGGCGGGTCGATGAGGCCGACGAGGCCGGCGAGTAGCAGCCCGTCCTCTACATCGTCGAAATCGATGTCGCTCGTAGCTGTCGGCAGGCCCTTGACGGCGAAAGCCAGTGTCCGCTCACCCTGTTTTGCAAAGCGTTCGATCATCGCCGTCCAATGTGCACGGTCGATGTCCGTCGGACCTTCAGCGCCAAGTTGTCCGGTGCACAGGCCGATGACGTCTTCTGGCGCCCCCTTGAGGAAGATCACAGCAGCAACCGGCGCGTCATCACGTGACGTTAGCTGCCGGCATCCAGGGCATGTCGCCGCGTCTGCGCGATGCAGCGTCGCCATGAACCGGTGCGCAGCATCGAAGGGGATCACATCGAGACGTGGCATGTCGGCCCGCATCTGCATGCCGTCGCAACCTGCCTTGGCAGCCAGCGCCACCAGCGCGCCTTCCATCGGATCGCCGGCCACGCTCCAGCTACTCGCGTTCGTGGCATCTGCCGGGTGCTGCACGAGTTCCGAATCGTTGCACACAGCCGCGATCTGCACGAGCAGGTCGAGCGCGCCATCCGATCCGCTGTTGCACTGCATGCGCCCGCCGGGTCCGCGAATGTCGCCTTGCGGTGCATATCCGCCGCCTTCGACCTCGTAAACGCTTGCCGCTGTGGCGACATGCCGGGCCATCATCTCGTTGCGTGTCAGCGTGCCGGTCTTGTCGGTGCAGATCACCGACACCGAGCCCAGCGTCTCGACCGCCGGTAGCTGGCGCACGATCGCGTTGCGCCCGGACATGCGTTCCACGCCGATCGCCAGCGTGATCGTCATCACCGCCGGCAGGCCTTCCGGAATTGCCGCTACCGCCATGCCCACGACCGCGAGAAACGCATCGGCGAGTGGATAGTCGCGAACGTAGACGGCGAATAGAAATGTCGCTGCCGACAGTCCCAGGATCGTGACGCTGAGCTGGCGCGCAAACTGGTTCATCTGCCGGATCAATGGCGTTGTCGTCTCGCCAATGGTCTCCAGCATCTTCGTGATGCGGCCGAGTTCGGTGGCCGAGCCCGTCGCCACCACGACGCCGGTGGCCTGGCCTTGCGTGATGAGCGTGCCCGAATAGGCCATGCTGGCGCGTTCGGCGAGCGCGGTATCGGGCAGGTCCGCCTGCGGGCGTTTGTCGACCGGCACCGACTCGCCCGTCAGCGCCGCTTCATCGATTCTCAGTCCGCGCGCCGAAATGAGCCGCACGTCCGCGCTCACGCGGTCGCCGGCTTCCATCAGCACGATGTCTCCGGGCACCAGATCGCTCGCCGCAATGGTCAGGCGCTGCCCGTTGCGGATCACCGAGGCCGTCGGGCTGATCATGGCACGGATCGCCGAAAGCGCACGCTGCGCCTTGCCTTCCTGCACCACGCCGAAAACCGCATTGATGATGACGACGCCGAGAATCACGGCCGTATCGATGAAATGGCCCAGCAGGAGCGTGATCGCCGCCGCACCGAGCAGCACGTAGATCAGCAGGCTGTCGAGTTGACCCAAGAAGCGGCTGAGCAGCGTGCGCGGCTGTTCCTCGGGGAGCGCATTGACGCCAAACCGCTCGCGTCGTGCAGCGACTTCCGCGTCCGTCAGCCCGCCGCTGCGCGTTCCGATCGCATCGATGGCGTCCTTAGGTGAGAGTGCATGCCAGTTCTGCCCGGCTGTCCGCGTCGCCGACGGCCCGGTTACGCCGTTTTGCGATTGATCGGGCGGCAATTCTTTGGGTGTGGGCATGGTTCCCGTCGTTGTCGCATCGGCCGGCCCGGCCCTTGCCTCATCAATTATGCTGCAAAGCGCGCATATCAATGCGCGCCTTGGTCACGGCCAAGTGCGAGCGCATCGCCTGCAATGCCACAAAATCGCCGTCGCGGCTTGGGCTTTTTCAGTCCTCCCTCGGGGCAGCATCTCAGTAACCAGCGGGCCGTCAGGCCGCCGCAGCCGGTTTAAACCAGTCACAAGCGCAGGCCGAGCCTTTGAAGCGAACGTCTCCAGTCAGAGTATCCAGCCGCTTCGCATCGCTGCGCGGCGTCACCGCACTCGCGCTCTCACGGACGCTCGCTTTCGTCCTGGCGGGTCTGTTCCTGATTCTGCCGCTGCTGACCGGCGCCTCCGGTCCCGCTGCGGCAGGCAAGCGTGCGATGCATTCTAGCAAGCACGAACACGCCGGCGCATTTTCCAAACCCGAAAAGGTTCTCTTGTTCATCAGCGCCTACCGCGAGGACAGGACGCCCGAGCAGGTGCCCGCCATGCTCCGGGCGATGAGCGAGCTGGGTATGCTGCGGGAGCCCGAGGAGTGCGGCATCTACATCGGCTTTCTGGCCGGCGTCATCCGGGACAGCGGTACGGGTGCAGAAAAGCTGGTCGCCAGTCTCTTCCCGATGCCACCCGCCGACCAGGTGGTTCTGGTCAAGGCCATCGCCTATTCGCAGCGTCCCGACTGGCGCGAGCTGATGAAGCGCTTCGTCGAGCGCATGCCCGCCCGCAAGGTGCTGATCGAACGATACCTCTACCGCGATGCGCCGGGCCTCGATGCCCTGATGACCGAAGCAACCGGCGCGTTTGCTGTCGACGTCAACTGGGGCTTTTACTTCGCCACTGGCGATCCGCTGCCCGCTCGCAGGATCGTCGCCGCGCTTGCCTGGACGGCCGACCGTGACAGCGTCGAAAAACTTACCATCGGCTCGATGGCCAAGTGGACACTGGCGACCAATGCAACGCGCGACAAGGACCTGCGCGACATCATGAAGGCCGAGATGAACACGCAGCCGGCTGTCGTGCGCAAGCCCTTGGCCGAGGTGATCGAGGCGGCCGAAACATTCGAGGTCAAGCGCATCAAGAACGATGCCTTGAAGGCGATCGAGGAACTCAAGGCGAAGGGTCCGCAGTCGAACCGGGACACCGCCTGGTGGGGGCAGGCCGGGCAGACCGTGCTGGCGCTGGGCTGTGTTGCCGCAAGCGCCATGGGTCAGGTCGAATTCGGCATCCCGTGCGTGATCGGCGGAGCGCTCTCGTCGGCGGCGCTGAAGTACCTCGCTCCGCAACCCTGAGCATGCGCGAAACAGATACGACGCAATCCCGATAGTGCCTGCGCAGCGTTGGGTGTTGCCGATCAGGCCCGCCCGCCTGGGGATCGGCGTCAATCGCGCGCGGCCAGCCGGGGTGTGCGCTGCGCCAGACGCGGCTGCGGCGCGGTGATCTCCGGCACATCGTCCGGCTGGGAAGGCCACAAGCTCAACGTCGCATGCATCGAGCGCGCAACATGCTGCAGCCCGGCCAGCATCTGGTTTGTGCGTGTGGGCTCATGCTGCGCCGCATCCGCAACGCGTTTCGGCACAGGCGGGGGCGCCGCGATCTGGTCCGAACCCGGCGGTGGATCGCCACGCCGCCAGATCGTTCGTGCGACCAGCCGCGCCCGCGCCTTGGCAGCGGAGTTGGGAACCGGTGGCAGTTCCTGGGACGGACCCGACTGGAAGCTTTCGGTCTTGCGGATCGTTCCGCTGCAGAACATGCGATGGAAACTGTCTGCGATCGCCGATATCGAGGCCGCATAGCGCGGATCAGCCGCCCAGCGGCGCGCCAGATCCGAGAACCGGACCGGCCGGCGCAATTGCCGTACCGATGCCACGATGTGCTTTTGTTTGAGCGCCGTGCGCGGTGCGACCGGTTGGTCGACCTGTTCGCCGGAGTAGGCGACCAGATGCTGGATCTGCGCCAGCACACCCGTACCGATGTCGGCAAAGTGGTCGCCGCGAACACCGCCGCCGGTGGCGCCGATGCCAGCGAAATTGTTCTGCTTGGGAAGAACATCGCCCGGGCGTCCATCGCCGCGGCGATAGGTCAGGAAGTTTGTCTCCAGCGCCATCTGGAAGAAGGCATAGTCCCACCGCACGCGCCAGGCTTCGCCGTGATGGCGATACCACTTGGCGATGTCACGATAGCGCCCGGCAAGCTGCGCGTTTCGCGTCTGCAGGAACGCCATCAGCCGGTCCGGGGTGACGCAGGCGGGAACACCGTTGTCGCTATGCATGCGGATTTCAGGCAGCCGGGGCGCCGCGGCAGCAGGAGGCGCAGTCGAAGCAGCAAGACCCAGAGCCGCCGTCGCCAGCGCCAGCGCGCGCAAGCCCGTTGTCATGCCAACCGCCGGGCCCTCAGCGAAGCGGGGCCGGAGAACAAAGCCGAACGCAGGTGGCAACATCGCGAGCTGTCCTCGCCAGGGGGTGCCCGTATCGGGCCACCCGGTTCAGTCGCATCCCCCCGGAGGAAAAACGGCACGGCTCCCCGTGCCGTACAGCGCTGGGCGCCTGTTGTGGCGCCGACAGGCGCGCCGGTGTCATTCCGGCGGCAGTCGCGCACGCGGCGGGTTGATGACCCGCCGCGCGTCGTTTCAGATCAGCTTTCCGGGCAGAGTTCGAAAGCTTTGGTCAGGGCCTTGTTGGAACTCTGGAACTCGCCCAGCGGCACGCCGTTCTTGGCATAAGCGGCGATGTAGGCGGCCACCTCGCGCTGTTGGCGGCCTTCGTTGACATCGAGAACCGTATAGTTCGTCAGCCCCTTGTCGATGGCTTTGATGATCACGGCCTTCTGGCCGCCGTAGCTTGCCTGCCAGACTTTGCAGCCCGACGCTGCGGGCTTGGCGGGTGCGGTGGCCGTTGTCGCCGCGGCGGCAGCACCAGCGGCCGAAGCTGTTCGTGTGACCGCGCCGGCATTCGCCTGAGGCTCCGATGTGCTCGCCGTGGTGTCGGCTCCGTTGAGGATCGTGAACGTTGCCGGCGGTGTCTTGGACGTAGTCTTCGACGGCTGCGGTACGGTTGCGCCCAACGAGCCGGCCCCCAGGTTCAAGCGGTTCGGGCCACTCGTGGCGCGCACATCGGCGATCGCCTTTTCAGCCGTCGTCTTGCCCTTCGCACCAACATCGCCGTCGGAAGACGGCGAAATCGCAGCGGCCGTATCGACGCTGACGCCGCGTGTGCCGCGCGCTTCCGCGACCAGTTCAGGACGCGGATCTGGCTGGTTGCAGAAGCGGCCGTAGAAGGCGTTCGCCACCGCTGCAATGTCGCGCGAATAGCCGCGATCCTTCGGCGACCACTTGGTCGTCAGATGCGCAAACGTCATCGGTCCGCGGATGCTGCGCTGCCATTTCGTGAGGACACCCCACTCCTGAACCTTGCGCGTACGCTCGGCGACCGGATCGTCGATATGCTCGCCCGAGTACATCAGTACGTGCTGCAGATGCGCCTTGACGCCGTCGCTCAGCGTATCGAAGCGCTCGCCGCGCACGCCGCCGCCCGTCGCGCCAAGTCCGGCGAAGTTGTACTGGGACGGCTTCACATCGCCGACGAACGACAGGTTCGCCGTTTCCACCAGCATCTGGAAGAAGGCGTAGTCCCAGCGGATATTCAGCGCCTCGCCATGCCGCATGTATTCGGTGGCGGTACCATCGAACTTGTCGTCGATGCGCCCGTTGCGCGATTGCGCGAACGCCATCAGTCGGCCGGGCGTGGCGCAGGCAGGAACCGAGTTGGAAGAGGAAGCCTTGATCGCCGGCAGGGATGCGGCGGAGGCCTGGCCCCCGAACGCAAGGCAGGCGGCCACGGCAGCAGGAATTACGCGATACATCATTGACATCACCCATCAACCGTCGGTGAGCGGACGCGAGTCCGCGCCCGGGTAAACGGTTACGATCGTTAAGCGGTTAAGGTTAACGCTCGGTTAAGTGGCACCCCCGTGCCGGACTTCATTGATGACCAATCAATGCGGCACGAGTTGGAGGCCGAGGGGGAGGAATTGTGGCAATCGTGCGCCTGAGACGACTGACGCTTGCGGCGGCCAACGGCGATTTTCCTCAAGCGACTGGCGACATGGCCACCTCGCCTGAACCCATGTCTTGGGTCACAGCGCCTCGCGAAAAATCGGTCAGGTCAGGTGCTGCCCGCCATCGAGCGCGATCATCTGCCCGGTCATCGCCGGGGCGGCGAGAATGAAGCGCACTGCATCCGCGATTTCCGACGGGCTTGGTCCCCGTCCCATCAGTGTCGACGCGCATTCGGCGGCGAAGTCCGCTTCGGTCTGGTGGATCGAACCCAGCACCGGCCCTGGTGCAATGGCGTTGACCCGGATGCGTGGCGCCAGCGACTGCGCCAGCGTCCGCGTCGCCGTCCACAGACCGGCCTTCGAGATCGTGTAGGAGAAAAAGTCCGGGTTGAGGTTCCAGACACGCTGGTCGATCAGGTTGATGACGTTGCCTTCGCAGCCCTTCGGCAGGTGGCGCGCCATCGCCTGAGCGAGGAACACAGGCGCCTTCAGATTGGTGTCGAGGTGCACGTGCCAGCCGTCGCGTGTCAGCGTCTCCAGGGTGTCGTGCCGGAACTCTGACGCGTTGTTGATGAGGCAACATGGCGGACCGAGCGCATCCACGCACGCGGGCACGAGGGCGTCGACATCATCAGCCACCGCGAGATCGCCTTGGAGTGCCGCCGCCACGCCGCCCGCGGCACGAATCTCCGCGACCACAGCGTCCGCCTCGGCCTTTGAGCTTCGATAATGGACCGCCACCTGCCAGCCGTGCGCGGCAAGATCCTGCGCGATGGCGCGACCGATGCGCTTCGCCGCGCCGGTAATCAGTACGGTGCGGGCGGTTCGGGTGTCTTGTGAAGGCATTGTTGGAGCGGGTGATGTCATAGTCAGTTCGCGACAGAAAGCGCTGGCTGGTTGTGTTGTAGCGAGGATGGCGGAAAGACGCGAGGTCATCGCGAAGCGGTCAATTGCGGGCGTCAGACTTCTGTCACAAGTTGCCGCCGGAGGCGAGAAAATCGGTGTTCGAAAACAGCAGCGCATGGCTGCCTAACAATAAGGCAGTCCGCCCAAATCATCGGCAGTTTTTCATTTGGTTTCTGCTTCGATATTGGGCGTGACTTGTCAGCAAACTGGTCACTTACAAGTATTCGTTGCAGTTCGGCATCAATACTCCGGCTAGCGACCTCCCGACTGCGCAAAACGCTTGTAGACACCAGCCATTTCCCATTTTCGTAGGTGACAGCAGTTGTCGATTCCGCGCTGCCAGAGCGCCGCCTGCCAGAAGCATTGTGTCACTCCGGTTACGTACCGGCCGAAGCAATGCCAGGGGTGGGTACGGGCGGCCAACAAACCGGGGGTTAAAGACGAAAATGGCTTCTGTAACCAGCAAGACGATTTTGGGGGCAGCCGTCGCGGCGGTGTCCGTCCTCTCACTCGCAGCGCCCGCAAGCGCCGGCGACCTGTTCGGCCGTCGTGACCACGGCGGTTCCGTCAAGGACGCGCCGGTCGAGGAGCGCAAGCGCCTTTGCGATCTCTCCATGAACATCGGCGGTACGACCGACTACGTGTTCCGCGGCATCTCGCAGACGCTTGAGGACCCTGCGGTGCAGGGTGGTGTCGATGCAACCTGCGGAATGTTCTATGCAGGCGTCTGGGCATCCAACGTTGACTTCATCCCTGGCAGTGGCGGTCCCGGAAGCGGCGACGCCACGATCGAGGTAGACCTGTATGCCGGTATCAAGCCGACCTGGGGCCCGCTGACGTTCGATCTGGGCGTGATCTACTACTGGTACCCGGGCAGCGAGAACTTCTTCTACAACGTTGGCAATGTCCAGGATCTCAACTACGTCGAGCTCAAGGGCGGCGTGAGCGGCACCTGGAACAAGTTCACCCTCGGTGGCACCGTCTTCTGGTCGCCTGATTACTTCGCTGGCAGCGGCAGCGTCGTGACCCTCGAAGGTTCGGCCGCGTATGAGCTTCCCTCGATGGGGCCGATCACTCCGAGCATCTCTGCCCTGGTCGGCACGTCGCTGGGCGACGATGCGAATTTCGACGCGGCCTTCGGTGGCGACTACGTCTACTGGAATGCCGGTCTTTCGCTTGGCATCGACAAGCTGACGCTCGACTTCCGTTATTGGGATAGCGACAACAGCTTCTTCGGCGGTCTGGCTGATGAGCGCTTCGTCTTCACCGCGAAGGTCGCACTGCCCTGATCAAGACACGGCGGGCGGGCCCACGCGGGTCCGCCCGGCCCAACCCGGTCACGACATACGTGATCATGAGCTTGGCGTGCGCCCGATCCGCACGCTCTGGAGCAGGACTTACTCCCCTTCTCCCGTCCCCCGAGAACGATCGGAAATGCCGGAGCGGTTTTTGCCGCTCCGGCATTTTTCATGTTCCGGTTCGGTCAGCGCACGGGCGTCGGCGATATGTTCTAGTGTTCCGTCTCAGACATTTGCTTGCCCTTGCGGCCAGGTTCCGAGCAAATGTCTGAGACATAAGGAACACTAGCAACTCCATGATTCTAGTGTTGCTTTTGTCACTGACGCTTGGCAGGCCACCTTGCAGCAACCGGGGACCAAGCGTCAGTGACGCAACACTAGTGTGTTCCTGCTGCCGCTCGTCAATGCGCCTCGGCTGGTGCAATGAGAAGGAGCGTCCGGCCGGACCTTGTCACGTGGATGGGCCCGAACCCCAGCGGGTCTCCGTCGATCTGGCAGGGTTGCTGTCGCGGCGCCTTGATCTCCGCCTCCCTGCACGGGACCACCGTCACACTCGAACAGCGCTCGGCCCGGCCCGCCGCCAGCCACGCCAGTTCTCTCAGCCGCCCCGCCCGCGAGCGTGCCGAAAACAGTACCGCGCGCAGTTCGTCATCGAAGATCGAAGCCTCTCTCAGCAGCCGGAAGCTGCCCCCATACGTGCGCGCGTTGGCAATGATTGCCCATGTTGCCGTGTGCCGCGTGCCGTCGACCACCACCTCGAAGGGGCGGGCTGTCTCATGCGCCAGAGCGGCCAGCGTCGGTAGGCCATACGCCGCCCGCGCGATCCGCTGCTTCAGCCGCACCGACAATCGCAAGAGCACCGCGGCATCGAAGCCCGATGAGGCCATCAGCAGGAACGGCGTGCCGTTGGCCTGCATGAGATGAACTGGCCGCGCGGGCGCATGCAGCAGGATGTCGGCTAGGCGATCAGGATTGCGCGGCAGCCCGATCTCGTTGGCCAGCACGTTGCCTGTGCCGGCGGGGATGAGCCCGATCGGCAAGGTGAGGCCGAGATCGCCGAGTGTCAGCGCAAGAGCGCGCACGGTCCCGTCGCCGCCGGCCGCTACCACGGCATCGATTCCCTTGGCAGAGC
>CAZDNY010000030.1:0-14094 GCA_964506885.1 uncultured Hyphomicrobiaceae bacterium
CCTCACGATAGATCCGGAGGCGCCGCCCGTCGTCAAGGAAATCGATCTTGCAGCCCGCGAGCGTCATACCCGAGGGTCGCTCTACAATCCTGGCAGCCACCAGCTTCTCCAACTGCGCAAGCTCGACATCGCGCGCATTGCCGCCATGTCCCCGCAAGATTTGCCTGAGCGTCCGCATTGCAACATACATCCCGCAGAAAAATGGATTGCGCGGATCGAATTCGAATTCCGACATCAAGCCCCCGTGCCAGAACGCGGGGCGCTTATGGGTCAGTTCGTCGCCATACATGACCCATTGAAAATCAAACTCGGCATCCCTCAGCCGCCGCGCACTGAGTGCGATCTTCTCAGGCGTCAGCCCAAACTCTGCCAGCAGCGGCATCGCCTTGCGCACGCGCACCCGCTCGAACCGCTCGTCGTCATTCGAGGGATCTTCGACCCAGCGCGCACCGTAAGCCTTGAGCGTCGCCATCAGCCGCGCCTTCGGCTGCTCGAGAAGCGGTCTTTCGACTGGGAAACTGAAAGCGGTCGGCCGCTCCGCCACAGAGGGGCGCAAGGCCCAATCGGAACGCTTCATGCCGCCAAGCCCTTCGAGCCCGCTGCCGCGCGCCAGCCGCATCAGGAAGGTCTCGGCCTGGTCCTCCTGATGGTGCGCCATGACAAGCCGACGCGGCTGCTGGACCGCCCAGCCAAAGTGACCCGAGTGCGCGACCTCATCGAGCACGCCCTGTTCGGCGCGGATCACATCGCACATCAAATCGCGGCGTGCAGCGCGCGCCGTCTCTTGAATACCTGTAGAAGGCTTCTCGCCTTCCCACCTGAGCGCGACGCACGGCAAGCCAAGCTTGGCCGCTTCGTCACATACAAAGCGCGCCTCATCGGCAGACGCCGCGCGCAAACCGTGATCGACCGTCAGCACAACCACATGCGGCGTACCTCCGGTACGCTTCAGATCCTCTGCAGTATCGATACCTTCAAGCCACGGCGGCTTCGCCAGCCCAGTCCAGTCGGTGCGCCGCGCACAGACGTCGTCGAGCTGGTGCGTAAGCGCGTGCCGCCAAAGCTCCGCCCACGCCGCCCGCACATCCTCGCGCTTGGCCCACCGTGCCACCATGTGCATCAGCGCCATGGAGTCCGCACCACCCGATACGGCAAGCGCCAGCGGCCTGCGTTCCAGCCCGCGAAACAGCCCCGTCAGTTCGTCATCCGAAATGGGGGCCGCATCTGTCATGGGAGATGTTCGAAACCGCTCAGCGGCACTTCAGCCGTCGCTGCTCGGCGGACGCCTTGTCCTTCACGTGCCCCGGCGCATCGGGAAACCGCGTCACCAGTTCGCCGAACGAGGAACACGCCGCATCCTTCTGCCCGAGCCGGTCGAGCGACATGGCGAGCTTCAAGAGGCTGTCGGGTGCCTTGTTGGATTTTGCATAGGTCTGGTAACCCTTCAGGAACGCGCTCGCTGCCGACTTGTAGGAGCCGCGCACGAAGTGCGTCTCACCCAGCCAGTACTGCGCATTGCCGGCCAACTGGTCGTTCGGGTAGGCCTTCAGGAAATCCTCGAACGCCGCTTCCGCCGCGCCGTAGTCCTGGCGCAGCAGATGACCATACGCGGTCTCGTAGTCCTGCTTCGCATTCGCGTTGCTCTCCGCCGGAGGCAGCGCGGCGACCCGGTCACCCGCCGTCCCGAATTGGGAAGCGCCAGCCGAAGGACGCGCATCGATCAAGCTCCCGATCGGATCGCTGCCACCACCCTCCGTCACCGTGGTCGAACCGAATGCCGAGGGAATGTTGGTCGTCGTCGGCGGTGCGGCGCGCTCTGCGTAAGACGGCCGCAACCCGCCGACATCACCGCGATTGCCGTTGCCGCTCATCTGGCGCACTTGATCGGTCAGCCGCTGCACTTCCGAGGTCAGCGCGCGGATCTGCGTCTCCATGCCTTCCAGGCGCGCAGCATCGCTCGCCCCCAGGCCACCGCCGCTGGCCATCGCCGGCGCGCCGGCGCGTCCGCCGCCCGACCGCGCCAGGCTTTCCAGCGTGCCGATCGTCACCTGCATGTCGACCAGTTGCTCTTCGAGTTGTTCGACCCGGCGCTGCAGTGCGCTCTCGCCACCGTCCGAGCGCGCCTTCGCCTTGGCCTGGGCGACCTGCACCTCTTGTGCGTGGCCCTGTTCCGGCAGCAGCGCCCCCAGCACCAAGGCCGACACCATCGCCACCGCAAAGCGCACAGCCGACGGCCTGCCGTTAGCACACTTCGACGAGATCGACATCATGTGTCTCCAGCTTTTCATCTTCGCACGCACGCCTCACGGCCGATGCCCCGTCTGCGCCATGCAGGCCCGCAGTTCGCAGGCAGGTAGAATTCGTATCGAGGCAGCTCTGTGTGCCAGCGCAATTGGCGATCGGAACATGGGCCGAGACTCCGGTCCGCCCCACGACAATGGCACACGTTGTGCCCCTGTCCCTGCCCACAGGGATCGGACGTTCGCCGGCTGATGTCAACGCTGCGCCAGCAGGTTCCCTGGCATCTGTTGAGCTTTGGCACCGCAAAGCGGCGATTGCAGGCCCTGCCGCACCGCCTGCTCATGTGACGATCCGATTACGACCGGTCGCCGGAAGGCGCCGGCAGCACCACCATGAGCCGGATTACCGCACGGCGGTTCTGCGCCCGGCAGCCGCCCGATTCGCACACCGCAACACGATCCTTGCTGCCACGCACGTCGATATCCACGCGCTCCGCCTTGACCCCCGCGGCGATCAGCAGCGCACGTGCCGTCTCTGCCCGGGCACGCGCCACCCGGTCATTGTCGGCTTCGCTGCCCGGCTCGTCGGCATGCCCCTCCACCACCACATAAAGATCAGGATAGCGCGCCAGCCACGCCGCCTGGCTTTCCAGCACACTCCGCGCCCGTGCGCCGATCTGTGCACTCGTCACGCCGAAGAACACACGATCCCCGACATCGATCCGCAGCAACTGTTCGAAGCGATGCGATCGCCGCGCCCGTGGCCGCCAAGACTGCGGTGTGGCAAGCCGCGATGCAGCGGTATCGTCGGACGGAGCGGCAACGACAGCCTCCCGGGCCAGCGCCGGGTCTGCGCCCGGCCGCCCCTCGCCGATCCGTGTTCGGCTCGCGCGCGAAGCATCAAACGGACTTTGTCCCGCAGCACCACCGCCCGCAGCACCACCGGATGGCTCGACAGAACCGGTTGTGGCGGGAAGCTCTGACGGGGCCGGCGAAACGTCCGGCAGACCCTCGCGCACGATCGCGGGCGCTGCCTGCGCTGGCCCGTCACCGTTACCCGCCGCCACCACATGCTCGCCACGATAGATTTCACCAAGCCGCCGGCGCGCATCCATCGCGGCAGAAGAGGCTGGATCACGTGCCACCAGGTGTTCGTAAAGGCGTTGCGCGGTATCGATGTCGCCCCGTGCATCCGATGCGCGCGCCTGTGCCAGCAGCCGCGCCGAACTGTCAACATCGTTGCCGAGCTGCATATCGGCAGGGGCTTGCTCGACAGCCTCCCGACGCCAGCCGTCGATCCCCACTTGGGCGAAAGCATCCGACTGCGCAGAGCGTTCAGCCCCGAAGAGGTATCCCGGCTCCGCAGCAGCACCACTGAGCGGATGCGCCGCAACCGACATCCCGAACACCAGTGCCCACACGACGCGCGCCGCGCTCACCGCGGGGAAGGACGAACGCACGGCCGGCAGTCCGCCAACTCTTTGCGGACCCAAGCGCAACCTGCGCCGCTTGAACCGCAACAATCCGCGCACGCAATCATCGCTGTTCGCGATGCCGCCGACGCACCACATGGATATCGATTTTTCCCGCACCGCTTTGTCTACTTTGTTACGCGTAGATATTGACAGGATGCGCGGCTTTTTTGGCCAAAGTATGCTGCGATTGACGACAATTCCCGGCTTCGCAACCGAACCGCTTCAACGCGCTGCACGCCACCGGCATCTGATCGCGTGGCACACATTGGCCACCGCATCAGGCGACCGCAAAGTAAAAGCCGGCGCCGCGAAGTGCGAGGCGCCGGCCCAAATCTTTTAAACGTCAGCAGAAAGCGAGTGGCCCTGAGCCCTCAGCCCGGCACCTTCACCGGCTGCCGACCCGCGCATTCAGAACGGTCTGTGCACGCCGGTTCTGCGACCAGCACGAGATGTCGTCGCACACCGCCACCGGACGCTCCTTGCCGTAGGAGATCGTGCGCATCCGCGACGCGTTGATTCCACTGCGCGCCAGATAATTGCGCACAGTCGTCGCGCGTCGCGCACCCAATGCGATGTTGTATTCGCGCGTACCGCGCTCGTCCGCATGGCCCTCGACGGTGATCGTGAACTGCGGATACTGCCGCAGCCACTGCGCCTGCTTCTGCAACGTCTGCTCCGCTTCCGGCGTCAGGTCCGAGCTGTCGGTCGAGAAGTAGACGATATCACCGACATTGGTCGCAAAGTCGCGCTGCGTGCCCGGGGTGATAGGTCCACCCGCACCGCCACCCGGCCCGAGCTGGGCGGAATCGGGCTGCATCTCCTTGTTGGCGCAGGCCGGCAATAGAAGCGCCGCGCCGGCGATCACGCCCAAGCGCAATAGCGCTGAAAGACCTGTCGTGGCCGCTTTGGTCATCTGAGGCATTTGCGAGAGCCCTTCCTCGTCTGGCAGGCGCGTGCCGCGTCCGATCCGTGCGCCACACCCTCTCTCATGAGGTCGGAGTAGCCGATCTGCGGTACGAAAATGTGGCCGCTTGACCGCGGCTGTCGACCACGGTTGTTGCATACTTGGCAAGGGTGCGACACGCCACCGGCCCAGGGAACTCACAGGAATCGCCACCAATTGGTGCGTTACCGTCGGATGCGCCGCCTGCGCGTGACATCTGCAACACGAGGCTCCACGCCAACCCATGCGGCGTTCCTTCGCATCCCCTCCAGCTCCAAGGAACAGCACCGAGGAACCAGGTGGCGGCGCACAAGCAGCCAGGGAACGATTGGTAGGGTCCTGACACTTCCAGCACCATTTTTTCCAGATCGGACGGAAGATCGCACACCCGCCGCGCGATTTTCGCGCGACAGACCAAAAAGAAAACCGCCCTTTCACGGGGCGGCCATTCAAAAAGAAAGAGACCGAACCACAGCCTAAAGACTGATGATTCGGTCTCAAGAACGTTGGCCTCCCCGGTTCCCCGGGGAAACCCCAGCCAGTTCTTAGCGAACCGCCTGGGTCGCAGCCGGAACGTCCGCACCGAGCTTCATGGGCTCGTGACGAACTTCCTTGCGGCACGCGCCAAGAGCGACGGCAGCAACGACTGCTGCGAGAACGATAGCGCCCTTCATAGGTAGATCTCCTAGTTTATTTAGTTTCCTCAGAGGACGCAGTACTTATTCGGTCGTGTTCGACTTAGCGAACGTGCTCAACCGTCACATCCGCACCGAGCTTCATCGGCTCATGCGGAACCTCACGACGGCATGCGCCAAGCGCAACAGCCGCGACGACAGCCGAAAGAACGATCAGCCCCTTAACACCCTGCATGGTTCATCTCCTGATGCTTTGATCGGCACTAGCCATCTATTGGGGTACCGATAGCGCCGTGAGCAATCAAGAACAGACGGGAATTGTGGGACCTTTTCCAAAGCGCTTGATGCAAAAACGCAACGCGGACATGCGGCACCGAAACGCTTCTGCCACCCCCCCTTAAGGAGGCACCAAGAGCCTGAAAACTGGCACGATTCTACATACAAGTAACAGCCCGCAAAACATTTGCGACACAACGAGCATTATTGTCCGGTGGAAAAGCCCGATTCAATTGAGCAACGGAGACCAGGCCGGATCGGAGGCAAATGAAGGCGTCTGCACGACCTGCTCGTTGTAGCCCGTGATATCGACCGAATAGATCTTCGGCCCCGCGTTGGCACCGCGCGATTCACGGAAGAACATCAACACGCGTCCGTTCGGCGCCCACGTCGGCCCCTCGTTGTGGAAGCCTTCCGACAACACCCGCTCGCCCGAGCCGTCGGGTTTCATCACACCGATCAGGAACCGCCCGGCATACTGCTTGGTGAACGCGATGTAGTCCCCGCGCGGCGACCACACCGGCGTCGAATAGCGCCCGTCGCCGAAGCTGATACGGCGAACGCCGGAGCCGTCGGCGCCCATCACGTAGAGTTGCTGCGTCCCCTCGCGGTCGGATTCGAACACGATCTGCCCGCCGTCGGGTGAGTACGACGGGCCGGTATCGATTGCCGGCCCGCTGGTCAGCCGCCGCGTCTGACGTGTTCTCAGGTCCATTTCGAAGATCGACGAGGAGCCCTCCGTCTGCAGGCTCATGACGATTCGCTGCCCGTCGGGCGAGAAGCGCGGCGCGAACGTCATGCCCGGAAAATCGCCGACCACCTGCTGCTGGCCCGTTTCCAGGTTCATCAGGTACACGCGCGGCTTGTCGCCCGCATACGACATGTAGGTGATTTCCTGGTTGTTGGGACTGAACCGGGGCGTCAGCACGAGGCTCTTGCCTTGGCTCAGCAACCGGACGTTGGCGCCGTCCTGGTCCATGATCGCCAGCCTCTTGATCCGACGGCTCTTCGGTCCCGTCTCGTCGATGAAGACGACACGCGTGTCGAAGTAGCCCTTCTCACCCGTCAGCCGCTCGTAGACCTGATCCGCGATGATGTGGCCGACTCGCCGCCAGTTGACCTGCGCGCTCGAGAACCGCTGCCCAGCGAGCTGCCGCCCCGTCGCCACGTCCCACAAGCGGAACTCCGCCGTCACCCGCCCGCCGTCCGAGATCACGTTGCCGACGACGAGCGCTTGCGAGCGGATCGCCCGCCAGTCCGGGAAGCGCGGCGCTGTATTGACGTTGACCACCCGCTCCAGGAACGAGCCCCGGTCGAGCGGCGAAAAAAGCCCCGAGCGCGCCAGATCATTGGCAACAATATCTGAGATTTCGACCGCCAGTTTCGCATCGGATCCGGTGAATTCGGGAATAGCGATCGGGATCGGCGCGATCGTCCCCTGCGTCTGGGTACCGCGCAACTGCGCCGATGCCGGAGCGATGAAAGCGGATGTCATGACCGCCATGACCGCCACCAACCAGACAAGCCTCACAGCAGCCGCACCGGCCAAGCCCATTCGGCGCAGTCCCAGGCCAGATTGGTTCGTTGATAAGATCATTCCCGTACCGTCCTCGTCGGCTCGCGCAACTGGGCGTCAGTGCGTTCGCATCCATTCAAGCTTTCTGATTCGCGAGCACCTTCAAAGCATCCGCCTGGGGTCGAAGTCCCAGAGCAGTTCCTTCCAGGCATCATACTTGTCGGGCGGCAATGTGAACGGAGAGCACTGGTGCACGGCCCGGATCGCCGTCTCCACCGCGATCTGCCCCATCGGTCCCGAACCGCCGGCTTCCACCTGTGGCACACCATTGAGCGAGCCGTCCGGATTGAGCCGCCAGCGCAGCGTCACGACCGGGATCTCCGACCCGCCGCCCCCGCCGGGCAATTGCCAGCAGTTCCTGAGCTGTCCGCGGACGAGCCCCAGCAGCAGGTCCTGCTCGCGCACTGAAAGCACGCTGTCGCGGCCGTCGAGCGTCCCCGCCGTCGGCCCCTTGTAGGTCGCATTGGGATCGGGCGCGTTGGTGTTGCTTGGCGCACCCTTCTTGTCCGGCGTCTTGTCCAGCAGGGCCGCGATGCGGTCAGGATCGAACTGGAGCTTCTTCTTGCGCTCCTCTTCCTTCCGCTTTTGCTCGGCGAGCTTTTTCCTGCGTTCTTCCGCCTTGCGCTTCGCCTCGGCCTTCTTTTTCTGTTCTTCGGCTTTTTTCTTCGCTTCTGCCTTCTTCTTCTCTTCTTCGGCCTTGCGCTTTTCCTCTTCCGCCTTCTTCTTCGCCTCCTCCTCGGCCATCTTCTGCTCTTCGAGCTTCGCCAGCTCCTCCGGGCTCGGACCCGGCTTGGGCTCGGGCTGCGGCGGCAGCGTGGCGATCTTGTCGGCGATCGGGTCGGCCTGCTTTTCCGGTTCCGGCTTGGGAGGTTCGGGCTCGGGCGGCGCCGCCTTCGCTTCTTCGGGCTCCGGTGGTGGCGGCGCGCTCGGCGGCGGCTCGGGCGCTGTGACCGGCTTGGGCTTCGGCGCCTCCTTCTTGGAGATCTCCTCCGACGGCTTTTCTTCCGCCTTCGCCGTCAGCTGCTTGGAATCGCGATCGCCCTGCCGCAAGCGCGTCAGTTCCGACGGTGTGATGATGGCGACATCGATCGGCGGCGTATCGGGCAGGTCGTGCTGCTGCGTCGTCAGCACAGCCCACATCGCCCACACCAGCAGGCTGACGTGCAAAATGACAGACATGATGAGACCGACCTGCACGTTGCGATCCCCATCAGCCTCCTTGCTCGAGTTCGCTCACGAACGAAACCTTGGTGAAGCCGCCTTCCACGATGCGGCCCATCACCTTCAGCACGTTGCCGTAGTTGGCACCCCTGTCACCTTTGACGAAGATCGTGTCGTCATAGCCGTTCTTTGCGATGCCCTTGAGCTTGTCTGCGACCTCTTCGAGCGCCACCTGTGTCTCGCCGATGTAGACGTCGCCATTCGCCTGCACCGTGATGACGAGCGGATCCTGCTTCTTGGCGGCGAGCTGGCGTCCTTTCGACTCGGGCAGTTGTACCGGCACGCCGACCTGCAGCAAGGGTGCTGCCACCATGAAGATGATCAACAGCACAAGCATCACGTCGACCATCGGCGTGACGTTGATCTCGCTCATCGGCGCGCGTTTGCCGCGACGCCCGCGCCGCCGGCCGCCGCCGCCCGAGCCCATCTTGATGCTGGCACCCATGTTTCAACCCCTCACGAGCGCACGTCGATCTGCCGCGACACGATCGCCGCGAACTCGTCGGCGAACACTTCCAGCCGCTGCGAAATCTGCGCCGCGTCTGCCGCGAACTTGTTGTAGAAGACGACCGCAGGTATGGCCGCCATCAAACCCAGTGCGGTTGCGAACAGCGCCTCGGCAATGCCAGGTGCCACCACCGCCAGCGAGGTGTTCTTCGACACCGCGATCGCCTGGAAGCTCGCCATGATGCCCCACACCGTACCGAACAGACCGACGAACGGTGCCGTCGAGCCGACTGTCGCCAGGAACAGCAGACGCCGCTCCAGCCGCTCCATCTCGCGCGCGATCGTCACGTCCATAACCTTTTCGACACGCATCTGGATGCCACCCAGCGCCCGAACGTTGCCTTCAACCGAGCGCTTCCATTCGCGCATCGCCGCCACGAACAGCGCCGCATTGGTGATCGGCGTCGACCGCGAGATCGACGCATAGAGCTCTTCCAGCGATTGCCCGGACCAGAACTGCTGCTCGAACCAGTCGCTCTCGCGCCGCGCCTTGCGGAACGCGAACAGCTTCTGGAAAATGATCGCCCACGACCAAACCGATGCCAGCAACAGGCCGATCATCACCAGTTTGACGACGATATGCGCCTGTAGGAACAATTCCAGAAACGAGAAGCCGCCGTGCGCGGCAGGCTCCATCGCGGTCTTCACCAGATCAGCAGGATCCATGCGAGCTTTATCCGTCGCAAAAAGCTTGGTCTTTAAAGTCGGCGAATGAGAGGCCCCGGCGTTGCCGGTCAGGAAGTCCCTCGCCGCGTCCGGTGCCAGCACCGGTCACGACCGACCGGGCGAACGCACCCGAACACCGCAGACCCGTCACCGGGCCTCCGCCACCCCATCCGCGTGTGGTTTTCGCGTCGCAATATGACCAAACAGAGGCCCTTGAGGGTGCTCCGAGGGCCACTTATCCCCGCAAAATGGATAAATAGGACCCGTGCGGCCCGCCGCAGCAGCGCCGCCCGCCAGCGACCCGATCACTGTTTGAGCTTCTCCAGCGCCCGCGCGATGACGGTGTCATCCTCCAAACGTGGCGCGCAACCGACCGCTCCCGACGAGAGCTTCATCCGCGGCCGTGACGCCAACAGGCGCTCCAAAGGCGCGATCGCCGTGGCATCTGCGCGCAGCCCCAGCAGCGTCACGGCCTCAGACCTCACCGGTAGCACGCCGTCACACGTTTCCACGTCCGCCTTGCTCTCGAGCACGCCGATCAGCGCCTTTGTGCTCTGCGCCGAATTGATTGTCCCCAGGCACTTCACCGCCCACAGGTCGCACTCATCCTCCGCTGAAAACAAAAGATCGGCCACCCTGAACCCGCGTCGTTGACACCGCTGGTCCTCGTAGGTGAAGCGACATTGCGCGCCCGCCAGCTGCGCTTCCAGCGCCGTAACGGACACCGAGCCGGTGTCATCGCCGCAACCTGCCAGGGCAAGGAGCATCGCCACCAGACAAAGCGGTTGGGTCGTTGTCGCAGCCGCCAGCACTGCACCGCTCCCGATTTTGGGGTGATCGTATCACGACCATGAAGTGTCACGACCTTTACATGTGCAACTGGCAAGCGCAAAAGCAGATGACAACCTTATTGGCGCGAGTCGCCACGCCCGCACACCCTTGAGAAGATGGCCACGACAGGTTCCATGCCCCGCACCACCAACGCCCCGCTCGCCGACGCCGTCGCAAGCTTCATCGCCTGCATCGAGGCGGAAAATGTGACGCCTGAAGCCCGCCTCGCCCGCCTTGCGCCCGCCCTCGACCGCCTCTCGCTCGCCTACCACGACGGCACCGACCTCGAAAAAGCCCCAAGCGAAGCCGAACCGCCCCAGCGCGACTATCAGGCCCTGCGCGAGTTGATCGCCGCACGCTTCCCCGACCTGGGCTACTACGGCGCCGCTCCGCCCGGCGAAACGCTCGACGCCGAGATCACCATCGGCGATGCCATCGACGACCTGACCGACATCTATTCGGAACTGCTCGATGTCGCCTGGTGCCTCCAGCACACGTCAGAAGACGACGCCGCGCGCCTGTTCCGCTTCGGCTTCTCCCATCACTGGGGCCGCCACGTCTGCGACGTCCGCGGTGCGGTGCATTACGAACTGTTCGGGATGTGAGGCGACCACGCCTTTGGACGCGAGCCACTTGCTGAACCGCCAGAGCATTTTCCGACGAAGTGGACGCCGCTTCGTCGATAGAAAATGCGACTACACAAAGAAACTAGAGCGTCAGGGCCGCCCGAGACCTCGGCGCTCCAGCACCCGGTTCACGAAATCCTGCGGCCCCTCCGGCTTCAAGAAACAGTTGCCGATGTTGCTCAATCGGCTGCTGATGCTGATGTCCGGAAAACCGATTTTGGACATTTCGTTCCGTAGCGCCTCCGCAACCAGTACGAATTTTTCCTCGTCATACCCGTCTTCATCGCGCAACCGCAGAATTGCAATACAATCGCTGATGCTCTCGTTCATCAGGTGTTCGGGCCCGTTGCGCGGCGGATGAGGCCGGTCGACGTCACCCGTTTGATGATGGGCGCATTCGTGGCGGTCGATGAAGCCCTGGAACTCGGGTGGTGTAGCAGCGTAGTTGGATCGCACGACAACCGGATTGCCATCCTGGTCTCTACGCGCCATGCCGGCGGCCACGCCCGCACGTCCGCCGTGGCTTTCGACAAAACGGACAGTCTCGCCCTTGTGGTTGACGCAGACCGGCGGCGCCACGATCTCGAAGCCCTGCGATGTCTGCGCCTGCTGCGCCAACACCCCGGCCGCACAAGCCGTCTGGACGGCCAGTGCGATGATACAAAGCCCGGCGGAACGAATTCGGTTCGAGTGCCAATTCATCGCTGCTACTCCTGCCGGTTACCAAAAGCCTTTCTCAGCGTTTCCGTCAGCCGCAGAGGCTTGCCTGACACCGCAACGAGCACCACCGTCACGTCGGCCTCGAAGATCTCGCGCCCCTCGAGCGTCACCAGTTGGTTGAGCGTCACAGACGCCCCGCCCAGCTCTTTCACCCGCGTCACGACTTCCAGAACGTCGTCCATGCGTGCCGGCCGCTTGAAATCGCAATTCATGCGACGCACCACGAACGCCGCCGGCTCGTGGCTATCCGACCCGTCGATCATGCGCCGCGCATCGGTGCCGAGCAGCCGCAGGAAGTCGGAGCGCCCGCGCTCGCACCAGCGGATGTAGCTCGCATGATAGGCGACGCCCCCTGCATCGGTATCCTCGAAATAGACCCTCACCGGCAGAACGTGGAACTGCCCCTCATCATTTTCACAAAGCCGCCCGGCGAGATCGGGCCAGCGCGCGTTGGTTGCAGTCATTGGAACAGTCTTTCCGGCAGGAGCGTTGAAGGAGCCCGGGGCGTTGCGATACGACAGCGGCAGACGGCAAGCGGTGTCGCATCCCTGAAACACCTGCGCAAGCGCCAAAGCCCCTAGAGGGTTGTGCGCCTGCCGGGCTCGCGACATAACGTAAAGCCACGGGACGAATCACTGCGACGCCGGGATTGTCAGCGCCGCGGCGACGAAGCCGGAAAATGGGGGACAGGCTGACCATGAGCGGACTCTTAGCCCTACTCGACGACGTCGCGGCCCTGGCCAAGCTCGCCGCCGCCCAGCTCGACGATGTCGCCACCCAGGCCGCCAAGGCCAGCACCAAGGCCGCCGGCGTGGTCATCGACGACAGCGCGGTGACGCCCAAATACGTCGTCGGCCTGCCCGCCGCCCGCGAACTACCGATCGTCGCCAAGATTGCGCGCGGCTCGATCTTCAACAAGCTCGTCATCCTGCTGCCGGCGGCACTGCTTCTCAATGCCTTCGCGCCCTGGGCCCTGACACCGCTCTTGATGTTGGGCGGCGCCTACCTGTGTTTCGAGGGCGCCGAGAAGGTCTGGCATGCGCTCCATCCGCACAAGACGCACGCAATCGAACCCGAGACACTCGATGCGGCCCATCTCGAAAAGCAGCGCGTTGCCGGCGCCATCAAGACCGATTTCATTCTCTCCGCCGAGATCATGACCATCGCGCTCGCCAGCATCGACGGCGGCACCGAGACGTGGAAGATGGCCCTGATCCTGGCATTTGTCGCCATCGGCATCACCATCGGTGTCTACGGCACCGTCGCCCTGCTCGTCAAAGCCGACGATTTCGGCCTCAAGCTGTCACAGGTGGGCCGCCTGGAAGCCACCCGCGCCTTCGGACGCGGCATCGTCAAATGGATGCCCTCGGTGATGAATACGATCTCCACCGTCGGCACTGCGGCGATGCTGTGGGTCGGCGGCTCGATCATCATCCACGGACTGGAGCACTTCGGCATCCACGTGCCCGGTCATATGATCCTTGCGATCGCCGAAGCCGCACAGAAGATTCCGGGCATCGGTGATATCGCCGGCTGGCTGACGCAGGCCACACTCGACGGCATTTTCGGCCTGATCGTCGGGCTGGTCCTGATCCCGGTCGCCCATGCCGTCATCAATCCGCTGATCGAGATGGTGAAGGGCAAACCCGAAGCCCCGGCCGGTCACTGAGCGCATATGGGCTGGCTGAAACGCCGTTATCCAACGTCGATCACGACCACTTCGGGCGGACGCCCGAACCGGATCGGCAGACCGGAGACACCTAGCCCTCCCGATACGACCAGATCGCGCCCGCCTTCGTTGATGTGCCCGTAGACGTAGCGCGACCCGTATTTTGACGGCACCACCGGCGTGAACCCGGCGAGGTTCACCTGGCCGCCATGCGTATGCCCCGACACCGTCAGCGCGACGCGATCGGGCATCCGTGCAAAAATGTCCGGCTCGTGCGCCATCACGATGATCGGAGCGTCATCGGAAACCTTGGCCAAGGTACCTTCGAGGTCGTCGACGCCCACGTAGTCGACCTTGCCGCGCCGCCTGAACCGTTCGTACGCTTCGGGCGTCGGCCAATATGCCCATTGGTCGCCGAGACCCGCCAGCCAGAACGCCTGCCCGTCCTTTTGCAGCCGCACCACGTCGTTTTCATACACCGGCACGCCGGCACGCTCTAGCGCCAGCGCAGCGGCAATCGGGCCGGAGCGGCGGCGTTGCACGGCGACATCCTCCCACCAGTCGTGATTGCCCATCACCGCATGACGGCCCAGCGGCGCCTTAAGCCGCGCCAGTTCACGCGCCCAGTCGTCATGCGGCACGAACCCCGACATCTTCGCGATGCGATGGCTGGCAACGAAATCACCCGGCAGAAGCACGATATCGGCGC
>CAZDNY010000031.1:0-13600 GCA_964506885.1 uncultured Hyphomicrobiaceae bacterium
CCCGCCGCCGTAGCGCGCCAGGTTGTTGGTAAAGGTGATTGCGTTGAGGCTGGCGATGTCGCTTATGAACGCCCCACCGCCCTGGTTCTCAACCGAATTGCCGCTGAAACTCGTCATGGACAGCGTTGCGCCATCCCCCAAATACGCCCCACCGCCGTCATCCGTCGCCGTATTGCTCAAGAAAGTGGTTTGGGTGATGATCGCTGCACCCAGCGCATAGACGCCACCACCATTACCAGTACCGAGGTCACCGGTTACCGTGTTGCTGATAAAGATTGTATCCAGCAGGGTGACCTCTGCATTGGCCAGCAACCCACCACCGTCAGCAGCCGCCCAAGCCACGCCACCGCCGCCGATCACCTCTACACTGAGATCACCTTGCGCCGCGCGCGAGCCTCAGACCGCGCCCGCATCGAGGCCTTCCAGGCCGCGGCCCTGCGCATCCACGCCAAGCACCATTACGCCCGCCCCGTTATCGACCGCTACATCGCCGAGGCCGGCACCATGCCCGCTGACATGCTGAGCGAAGGCCGCCTCATCGTGCTCGAATACCAGGGCGACATCATCGCCACCGGCGGCTGGCGCTGGAAAGCCGACGACGGCTCCGCCACCACCGGCCTCGAAGCCGACACGCCCCGCCAATCCGGACCGCTCGCCGGCACCTATGCGGAAATCTCAGCGCTCTATGTCGACCCGTTCTTCGCCCGCATCGGGCTCGCCTCCTGGCTGATCGCGACCCTCGAAGCCGACATCGCGCGACTGGGGCTGAGCGATGTACGCATCGCCGCCACACTGACCGGACTGCCGTTGTGCCAGAAAAACGGCTATCAGCCCTACCGCCTGTCACCGGTCGCGCTCACCGACGGCACCGAGTTCCAGACCGTCGCCGTCGCCAAGGCGCTCGCCCGACACGACAAGCCCGGCCAGGTGCATCTGTGAGCCCCGCCCGCGCCACCGATGCAGCGAGCGCGAGATCACGTCAGCGCGCCGGAGGCGGACCCTGCGCGGGACGCCAGCGTCCAAGATCAAGACGCTCATCGACCTGCCAGCGCGCATTGGCACCCTCCGGCCGCGCGGCAGAAATCAACCCGATGTAGGTATCGCGATCAATCTCGCGAAATCCCAGTGCATGCGTGTGCGGGTTCTGCAGCTTGTTGTCGACATAGCGAAAGCCCCACGCCTGCAGGTGCGCGATCAAGACCGCGAGCCCGTACTTCGATGTGTTCGCCTGCGTGTGGAACAGCGACTCGACGACGAAGCACGGCCCCACGACCGTCCCGAAAAGACCGCCGGCCAGACGGCCCTGCGCGTCCCAGACCTCGACCGAATGTACGTCCCCCGCCGCAAACGCCGCGCAATAGGCTTCGATCACGTCCGGCGTGATCCAGGTGAGCGGCCATTGCCCGTCGCGCGGCTCGGCACACGCCCGCATGACGGCGCGCGGCTGCTCGTCGAACGTGACGCGAAACACGTCCTTTTTCAATTTCCGCTTCAGTTCATCGCGCAGATGAAACTCGGCAATGTCGAGTACCGCGCGGCGCGGTGGCGCGTTCCAGCGCACCGGCCCCAGATGCGTGCAGGGATAAAGGCCCTGCGCGTAGGCCGCCCTCAGCGTCGCCACACTCATGTCGTCGCAAAAGCCCGCAACGCCCTCGCGACCCGCCAAGGCCGACGACGCATCGGGCAGCCGGCGGCGTGAACTTTCAGACGACAGCAGATGCCGCAAGAGCCTGAAATAGAGAACCGGAGCTGCGCGATGGCGCGGCGGCTTCATGTCGAACGCGATCGCAAGTGCTGCGCGCTTGATGAACTGGTGAAACGGTTCGCGACCAGAGAACGCATCACGAGGTCCGATTACCGACGCTGCACCGGCGTTCTTCCTGCCTGCAGTCGCAGTCGACATTCCCGGATCTGCATACGCCATCGCGGTGTCTCCCGAACAAGCCGGTCTCGCGCCCGGCAGCACTCGGTGACGAAGCAAGCGCCATTCCATTCGCGCGCGAAGCAAGATGCGCTCAGCACGCAATCACCCGATCTGGTAAAGAGTTATCCCGTACACACCATTGCCGCTGCGCATCGAAACGGCTACGTCGGCGAGGCTTCAGACGTGATCTGATTTCGCACGCTCGTACAATCAGGGCACACCCGAATACATGACCATGCCGCACCGCCGCTTCGCCGACCCCGCCACGCTTCTGCGCCGCATCGTCCACGTCGAGGCGCACGAGGTGAAAGCCGTGCTGCTCTCCTTTGCCTATTTCTTCCTCGTGCTGGCGGCCTACTACATCATCCGCCCGGTGCGTGACGAGATGGGCGTCGCCGTCGGCCGCGATCACCTGCAGACGCTGTTCGTCGCCGTCTTCTTCGTCATGCTGGCCGCCGTCCCCGTCTACGGCTGGGTGACGTCGCACTTCTCGAAGCGACTGGTCGTTCCGATCGTCTACGGCTTTTTCATTCTCAACCTCGTCGCCTTCTGGGTACTGCTGTCGGGCGACGGGCGCACACCCACCATTGCCAGCGTGTTCTTCATCTGGGCGAGCGTCTTCAACCTGTTCATCGTCTCGCTGTTCTGGATCGTCATGTCCGATCTTTATGCGAGCGATGAGGCCAAACGCCTTTACGGGTTCATCGCGGCGGGAGGCTCGGCAGGCGCGCTGGCCGGCCCCATCATCACGCAATCCTTCGTGCGCATCATCGGCCCGGACAACCTGCTGCTGGTCTCGGCCCTGCTGCTCGCGCTGGCGCTGGCCGTCGCCGTCATGCTCAGGCGGATTGTGCCCGAGCGCTCCGATGGCGCCGCCGCCCGGCGCCCCGTGGGCAAGGACATCCTGGCGGGTGCGGTGCGCGTGTGGAAATCACCCTATCTGTTCCGCATCGCGCTTTGGATCCTGCTCGGCAATCTCGTTTCCACGTTCTTCTACCTGGAGCAGTCGCGCATCGTCGGCGAAACCTTGACCGACCGCACCGCACGTGTGGAACTGCTGGCGCGCCTCGACCTTGCTGTGTCCGTCATGACGATCCTGTTGCAGGTCTTCGTCACCGGCCGCCTGCTGGAACGCTTCGGCGTCGGCATCACCGCCGCGACGCTGCCTGCGTGGTGTGCCGTGGGCCTTCTCGCACTGGCCATTTCGCCGACGCTGTTCGTCATCGTGTCCATCATGGCCGTCGAACGCGCTGTCGCATTCGCCTTCGCCAGCCCAGCCGTCAAGGTGCTCTACACGGTCGTCGACCCGGAAGAAAAATACAAGGCGCAGAACTTCATCGACACCGTCGTCTACCGCGGCGGCGATGCGGCCTCAGGCTGGGTGTTCAATACGCTCGGCAAGACACTGGGGCTCGCTGGTGGTGTCGTTGCGCTGACCGCCGTCCCCGCCGCCGTCGCCTGGCTCTACCTGTCGTTCTCGCTCGGCCGCCAGTTGAACACCCGCACTGCCCGGCTTGAAGGCGAGGCCAATGCCACCGGCGATCAAAAGCCATAGACAGACTTGGCAGCCAGGAACGTCGCCAGATAGGCCTCGACCGTGATCGAGATCGGCTCGGCATAGCCTCCGCCAACGGCGATCGAAACCGGAAGGCCGCGCGCCTTGGCAAATCGGAACACGGCCGTATCGCGGGCGATCAAGCCGTCCACAGACAGCGAAAGCCGACCCAGCCGGTCGGCGGCCAGCACATCCGCACCCGAAAGATAGAGCAGCAGATCCGGTCTGAAACCGTCGATCGCAGCAAGCGCCCGCTCGAGCGCGGCAATATAGTCCTCGTCGGCCGTTGCGTCGGCAAGCGGGATATCGAGATCCGATGCCACCTTCCGGAAGGGGAAATTCTTCGCCCCATGCAGCGAGATGGTCTGCACCGCGTCGTGCCCGGCAAAGATCGCAGCGGTTCCATCGCCCTGATGCACGTCGCAGTCGAGGATCGAGACACGCTGCACGCGCCCCTCCCCAATCAGCGCCAGCGCCGCGACAGCCAGATCGTTGAAGACGCAAAAGCCAGAGCCGAAATCGCGATGCGCGTGATGCGTCCCACCCGCAAGCTGCCCGGCGATACCGTCATCCAGGGCATCGCGGGCCGCCGCCAGCGAGCCGCCGACGGCGGCCCGCGACCGCACAATCAGGGTCTCGCTCCAGGGAATCCCGATGCGGCGCATCGCGGCATCACTGAGCGTGCCCGCCCGGGCGTTGCGAACATATGGCTCCTCGTGCGCACGATGCAGCTCCGCAACGCCGGCAAGCGGCGAGGGCAACAGACCCTGCGCCGAAAACAGTCCTTCCGTCTGGCAGCGTTCCCGCAGCATCCGGTACTTCGACGCCGGAAAGCGATGCCCGGGCGGCAATGGCAGATCCGGCGTATCTGGGTAGTAGAACGCCATCAGCGCACGCACCCCCGAATGCGCATCATGGCCTGAGCACACGGATCCAGCGCATCACGTCGAGCAGGCTCATGCCTGCAGCCGCGACATAGGTGAGTGCTGCCGCTTTCAGGATGCGCCGTGCCGCCACCATGTCGTCGGGGCTGACATAGCGCCCAGCTTTCAAGACCGGCAGCGCCCGCCGGAAACTGGCATCGTACTCCACCGGCAGCGTCGTCAGATGCATCAGGATCGTCGAGGCCATGATCAGCAGGCCCGCGCCGATCTGCACGAACACCAGCACCGGTGCCTTGACCACCGCCATCACGATTGGCGCCGTCAGCAGCACGATCGCACCGAACTGCTCGATCCGCTGCGCATGCTTGACGAGGCGCGTGCGCGCCGCCAGCGGACCGTATCCGGTTGCATCCTGCATGGCATGGCCGACCTCGTGTGCGGCGACCACGACCGCCGACAGCGAACGACCGTTCATGTGCTGCGGCAGCAGACGCACGACCTTGGCGGACGGGTCGTAATGATCGCCGTCCTTGGTTTCCTCGACACGCACCTCGTTGAGCTTCATCTCGTCGAGCAGATGCCGCGCGAACTCACCGCCGGTCCCGGGAAATTCCGCCCGCTCGCGCGAATTCTCCTTGAGAACCCGCTTGACCCAGAACTGTGGCAGCATCGCCAGCCCGATGAGGCCGAGGATGAGGATGAGACCGAATGCCAATGTCTTCTCGCAGCTCCAGTTGTCTCCGGTGCACGCGTATAGCGCATGTTTAGCCGAAGTGTACGCGGTTCGGCGTGAAAAACATGCTCCAGACAAGAAGCATGTTTAGCCGAAGTGTACGCGGTTCGGCGTGAAAAACATGCTCCAGACAAGAAGCATGTTTAGCCGAAGTGTCAGCGGTTCGGCGTGAAAAACATGCTCGAAGCCGGAACGCTAGACCGCGTTCGCGTTTCCAGGAAACATGAACACAGCCAGCCCCGATCAATTCGGGACGTCACCCGACATTACGTGGGCGACAAAGCCGCAAGACGGCAAGCCTTCAGCGTCGCTCCGTCAGCAACATAGTGACCGGAACGTCGTTTTCCAAAGGCTCTGTTACGAGCACACGAAGGTGACGCGGCAAGCCGCAGTCTGAGAACGGCCCGCAAGCGGCCTGTCGCCACGCGCAAAGGCGCGAACGCGGTGGCGAGCTTTATTCGCCGAGGAAACGCATGTTGGTCCACCCCACGATGCCGCGCCAGCTCACCCGGCACCAGTTGCCCTGGCACGGCCCCAGACAATGCACACCCGACCCCGTCGCCGGAATCGAGCCGACGATTGCGCGCCGCGCGCTCGGGCCCGAACGGATGTTGAGGCGATCCCAGGAGGCCACACCGCGCACACGGTACGTATCGGGCCCGTGCGCACAATCGTAGCCATAGCCTTGCGCGGCGGCTGGAGCGATCGAAATCGCCGGCGTACCGGTGAGAACGACAACGGCGGCGAGAGCGGCGAGGGCACGGCGAGGCAGCATTACAGATCTCCAAACGATGTGGTCCAGGTACGGGCGAATACTCGCGGTCGGTCGCGGGACGTGTCGTGCCGGCGCAAGCGGCATTCGATCCCAGCCGATCACCGACACTATTTGAACACAAAACATGGCCTGGCGCTGAACCTGAAGTTCAGTTGTGGTTCATCTGCGATATGGTTCGTCCCACCGGCAACAATCGATCTGACTACGAACCAAAAAAAATACCTGTCACCGAATGGCCCCGAACCGCGCAACAAGTTCTGACCGAGCTGCCACAGCAGGATTTTGCGGATCAAGTTCGACATCGTCCTGGGTCAGCACCGCGCCCTCGGCCACGTCCGTCTTCAGGCGCACACGATGCGCCAGCCCCATGGGAAGCGCGTTCTCCGCCACCGACGCCGGCGCCGGCATCTGCCGCCCCCAGACCGTGAAACCGCCTTCGCCGTCGAGCATGTCTCCCGCCTTCATCGCGCGCTTGGCGACCGCCACGACGTCGGAATTCCACACGCGCGCACAACCCGTCGGCTCCTTGCGCAGCGCCACCGACGCAACCGAGACGCCCAGTTCCAGACCGATCATGTGCGTGGGACGATAGAGCGCGGCATAGGTGCCGGAACTGTCTGGCAGCGTGTTGTACTCGCTGAAGCACTTGCGCGCATAAGCACTCTGCGAGGTGATCACCACGTAGGTGCCCATTGCCAGGTGATGCGGCACGTCGCGTCCATCCCGGTAGAGCGACGAGACCACTTCCGTCACCCCGACATCTTCCAGCAAGCCTCCATCCCCCTTTGGTTTCAGCAATTCCGCCAGCTCGAAACGCGTCGCCGGAGGAAACGTGAGCCCGCCGGCTTGCGGCATCAGATTGCAGGCATTGCAGACAGCCGTCATCTCGATCGCCGACTTGGTGCCGTCGATGAAGGAGTTGAACATCTGCAGGTTGACCTTGTCCCGCTCGACCTTGAGATAGCCCGAAATGATGTCCCACACGGTCTCCGGCGTCGACGCATGGTAGCTCGGCAGGTAGCGCGTGCCTTTGCCCGCGGCCACGACCTCGAAACCGCATGTGCGCGCCCAGTCGACGTGCTCCGCGATCAGCGCCGGCTGGTCACCCCAGGCGAGCGAGTAGACAACGCCCGCCTTGCGCGCTTCTTCCGCCAGCAGCGGGCCGACCAGCGCATCCGCCTCCACATTCACCATCACCACAGATTTTCCGTGCCGGAAGGCCTCGCGTGCAACCCGCACGCCCGTGGCCGGATCTCCCGTCGCCTCGATCACGACCTCGATGCGCGGGTCCGAAACGAGCGCGATCGCGTCATCGCTGATAAACGTCGACCCGCCGGAAAATGCCGCATCGAGGCTTTCCGCCGCGAGCCGTTCTGCTTCCCATCCCGCGTCCAGAAGCCGCTGCCGCGCCCGTCCGGGATCGAGATCGGCGAGCCCCGCAACGTGCATGCCGGGTGTCAGGCGGGCCTGTGCCAGGAACATGGTCCCGAATTTGCCTGCTCCGATCTGCCCGATCCGGATCGGCGAACCGGCCGCCGCCCGTGCCTCCAGCATAGGAAAAAGGTTCATGTTTGCTCGCCTTGCTCTTGCGTCTTCGGTTCTGGATCGAAAGACTAGAGACCGGCTGAACCGCTGGCGCAAGACGCTAAAGACGGCGCACGATCCTGAAGACGCCATGACGCTGCCGGCGGCCGTTCGGGGAGGATGTGGATGGAGATGCGGCGCCTCGGCATTTACGGCCCGCTCGTATCGAGCGTCAGCCTCGGGGCCATGGGCGTCTCGGGCACCTACGGCCCATCGACCGAAGCCGAGACGATGCAGCTGTTTGCGCGCGCCGTCGACCTCGGCGTGAATCATTTCGATACCGGCGACATCTACGGCATGGGGCGCAGCGAGGAACTGATAGGCCGCTTCCTCAAGCTCTCGCGTGCACGCGTCGTCGTCGCCACCAAGGCCGGAATCCGCTATGTGCCCGCAACCGGTGAGCGGCGTGTCGACAACAGCCCGGCCTATCTGCGCAGCGCGCTGGAGAAGTCTCTCAAACGCCTCGGCCGCGACCACGTCGAGCTCTTCTATATCCAGCGCCGCGAGAAGAATCGCCCGATCGAGGAAGTCATGGACGCGCTCGTCGAGCTGAAACGCGAGGGCAAGATCGGCGCCATCGGTTTGAGCGAGGTTTCACCCGCCACCCTGCGCAGTGCCGATCGCATTCACCGCATAGCTGCCGTCCAGAGCGAATACTCGTTATGGACCCGCGACGTCGAGCAGCGCCTGCTCGATACGTGCGCCGAGCTGCGCACGGCCTTTGTCGCGTTCTCCCCCCTCGGGCGAGGCATGCTCACGGGAGCAGCGCCCGACCCCGCCACGTTCACGAGCGGTGATTTCCGCCGTAATAACCCGCGGTTTCAGGAGCCCGCCTTCTCGCAGAACAGTGCCGCACTGGCCCAGTTCAAGGCGATTTGCGACCGCCTCGGCAAGAGCCCCGTCCAGGTTGCCATCGCCTGGGTGCTCTCCGCAGGCGACCACGTCATTGCAATTCCCGGAACGCGAACCGCTGAGCATCTGGAAACCAACGTCGCCGCCGCCGGTCTGCGGCTGACGCGTGACGAGCGCCGCGAGATCGCGGCGGCATTTCCCGAAGGCTTCCCCTGGGGCAACCGCTTCAGCGAAAGCCAGTCCATCGGCGTCGAGCCCTCCGACTGAGCGCCAGCGGCAGATCGTGCCGCCCCGCCGCGGCGAACCATGCATACGACACCAGGGTTGCAGATCAATCACACATCCTGTGCATTCTCTCGCCTGCCTTTCTCATGCCGGTCGATGGCCACATTTGAGCGCGAAGACAGCCTCGACGGCGCATGCCAGTGCACCGTCATTGCCACCGATGGGGGGTGATCGCGCATATGAGGTGATCGCGCATCGGTCCGTGCAATTGGGGGACTTGGGGCACACGGGGGATATACGTGAGGCTTGTTTTGAAGGCGGCGCGCGGCGCTGCGGCTGTTGCATTGTGCGCGGCGCTCAATTCGGGTTTGTGGAGCGCAGCGACCAGCGCCGAGCCCGCCGGCGGCGACGGCATCGCACCGGCAATCGTCACTGAAAATGGTGATGGAGAAGGCGCCCCGAAAGCTGGCCCTTATGATGCCGACGCGCCCGTGCGCCCGCATTGGTGCAACAAGACCAGCACTCTCATCGACGATATCCACAGGCTCGGCGGCTACTCTGTCATGCGCGCGGACATCGGCGAAGGCCGTGTCATGGAACGCTACTGGAACGCCAGCGAGGAAGTCGTCATCGAGCATGGCAACGACGGCACGAGCTGCCTCGTCGATCTGCGCCGGCGCTGACGCCAACAGGGAGAGGCCCTTTCCCTCGTCCCGTCGTGCCGACACCCCTCCCCCGGGCGGAAGTACGCACGCGCCCTGTTGAAAACTAATGCCCAACACCGTCACAATTGCGCGTTAGCCTGTACTCTGAGGCTGAGACGGGTGCGGCTTGAGTAATGGCGCGATTCTGGTGCGGTACCGGCGCCAGTCACGATTGCAGCGCAAATGCAATTGAGAGTGCGTCTTCAGGGCGCCGCCTCACCCACGCCAGCATCGTCCGGGGCAATTTCGGCCGTTTGCGTCCGGACACAATACGGAACCGCCGGCGTCGCTTGCCGCCACCACCGAGAAACAGTCGATCGCAGAGGCTCGCATGACCAACGGCTCTCCCCCGCGCCGGCCACCGCAACCGCCGCCCCTCGATCAGGTTCGCCCCATCGAAGAGCGGTATGCGCCCCCGCCGGGCCGGCGCGCGCCGCCGCATCACCCGGGACAGCCGCATCATCAAGGCTACCACCATCCACAGCCGGGCCAGCGCCATCCTGGTGGGCTAGGCGCACCCGGTCGCCCGCCGCAGCCGCCCGGACGCCGTCCGCCACCGTCCCGCAAGAGCTCTTCCGGCTTCGGCAGCGTCGTGCTTATCGGCCTCATCATCGTCGGTTTCGTCCTCGCCGCCGGCGCCGCTTTCATCTTGATGAACCCGCCGACCGATCTCATTCGCGAGCAGGCCGTGGCCCTCGTCAAGGAGCGCACCGGCCGTGATCTCGTCATCCGCGGCCCCGCAAGCCTCACGTTCTATCCGTCCGTTGGCGTCAACCTGAAGGACGTTGCGCTGTCGGCGCCGCCAGGCATGAAAGCCCCGCCGACCGTGGCCATGGAAAGCCTCGATGTTTCGGTCAAGTTGCTGCCGCTGTTCTCGCGCCGCGTCGAAGTGCGCCAGCTCGTGCTCACGCGTCCCGTCTTCGATCTGCGCATCGACAAGTCCGGCCGCAAGAGCTGGGACCTGGCCGAAACCGCCATTCCGCAGGGCATGCACGAAGTCAGGCTCGCGCAAATGTCGCCCAGCGGCGACGTCGCCTCCGACGCACCCGCGAGCGCGCCCATCGTCGTCGCGCAGAACACGCCGGCTGGTGCCGCACCGAACGGGACCGGAAAACTCGCCGCACTCGAGGAGCTCGTGCTCGATGACGTGCGCATCGTCGACGGCAAGCTGACGTATGCCGATGCCCGCGATGGAATCAGCCATTCCGCCAGTGCCATCAACGTCGCGCTTCGCGCCCGCACCCTCTCAAACCCGCTCACCGCCAAGGGCGATCTCGCATGGCAGGGGCAGACGATCCGCTTCGAGGGCACGCTCACGACCCTCTACGAGATTCTGAGCCAGACCCCCGCCAAGCTCGCTTTGAACGTCAGCAGCGAACCGCTCAAGGCCGACTACTCGGGCTCCATCGACCTGCGTTCCGGTTTGGCTCTCAACGGCACGGTAGCGGCCGACAGCCGTTCGCTGCGCGCCCTTGCGCTGTGGCTCGGAACGAGGCTGCCCGAAAACGACGGCTTCGGCCCCCTCAAGCTGACCGGACGCGTCAAGACCCGCCCCGGCGCCTTCCAGCTCACCAATGCGGACATCACGCTCGACCAGATGCGCGTTACCGGAAACATCGACGGGACCACCAGCGGTACGCGCCCCGCCGTCAAAGCCGACCTCAAGGTATCCGAGCTCAACCTCAATACCTATCTGGGCACCGGAGCAGGCGCCGACACCAAGCCCCGCCGCCCCGCCAGAGAACCGGATGCGCGACAACCCGCCCCCGCGCGTCAGGCGCCCGCCGCCGCTCAACCACCGCCGCAAAGCATCGAGGACCTGCTCGAACGCCAGTCGGGCCCGCGCGTCAAAGGCTATACCGCCCGCGAGGGCTGGAGCGACGAACCCATCGACGCCGCGCTGCTCAAGCTCGTCGATGCCGACGCCAAGCTCTCGCTCGGCCGCCTGCTGGTCCGCGACATCGAGGTCGGGCAGTCCGATCTGCGCCTCGATCTGAAGAACGGCGTCGCCAAGACCATCTTCGACCGTGTCGAGCTCTATGATGGCACGGGCCGCGGTCAGATCACGATCGACGGCCGCAACAACGCCGCCGGGATCGCTGCAAGCATTGTTGTCGACGACATTTCGGCCGAACCGCTCTTGAAAGATGCCGCCGCAATCGACTGGCTGTCTGGCAAAGGCAAGCTCACTCTGGCTACGACCAGCACCGGCGCCAGCCAGCGCCAGCTCGTCGCCGCGCTCAACGGCAAGGCCAGCTTCGTCTTCACCGACGGCGCCATTCGCGGCTTCAATGTTGCCAAGGCAATGCGCGGGCTGCAGCAGGGCCGGCTCACCAGCCTGTCGTCCACACCGGCGGAAAAGACCGACTTCAGCGAGCTTTCGGCGAGCTTCGACATCGTCAACGGGATTGCCAGCAACCAGGACCTCCAGATGATGAGCCCGCTGCTGCGCGTAACCGGCAACGGACGCATCATGATGCCCGAGCGCAAGGTCGACTACACCGTCAACCCCAAGCTGGTCGCAGCACTCTCCGGACAAGGCGGCGAAACCGGTCTCGGCGGACTCCAGGTGCCCGTCCGCATCGTCGGGCCCTGGGACAAGCCCGACATTGCCCCCGACCTGTCCAAGATCGACGCCGGCCAGGCGGTCAAGGCGGTCGAGGAAATCGGCAAGCGCCTCAAGGGCAAAGATGCTGGCCAGGTTGTCGATGAGCTGTTCGGCAAGGACTCCAAGGAAGGCCAGAAAGCCAAGAAATTCCTCGACAAGTTGTTTCAGTGACCGCACGCACAGCGGGGCGCCGCCGAGCTCGCAACTGCCCGCCGGGGCTGCGTCATGCCCGGGCCCGCGTCTGCGGCTCTGTTTGGCTCGGCTCGCCCGACGCATGCCACCGCGTGGCAACCGTTAAGAATAAGTCAAAAGCCCTCAGGATTTTTTTGGGCCACGGGGTCGATTTTTTCTTGCAAGGGGGGGCGGCTTGCCTCATATGACCCCTTCCGTTCGTCCACCTGCCCTGAAGGTAAGGTTTTCCTAGACCCCAAAGGTAAGGAGCGCGGTCACATCTATCTGCTGGTTGGGGAGGGTCACATGGCCTTTGATGACGCCCTCTTCCAATTGGGGATGGACTTGACTCGTTCAAGCACCGCCCAAAAGGAAGATTTTAACGAAACGGTCCACGCATACGCGTTCGAGGAGAGTAGCGTGTCCCTCAGTGAACGTGACAGCGTGAAGTTCGCAGGAACCCATCTCATTCTGGACCTGTTCGGCGCCAAGAATCTGGACGACATGAAGCATGTCGAACGGACGCTGAAGAGGTGCGTCGAGGTGGCAGGTGCGACGATGCTCCACTGTCATTTGCATCGCTTTGCCGGCAACGGCGGCGTCTCCGGCGTCGTGGTGTTCGATTCTGGCCATGCCAGCATCCGCACCTGGCCCGAGCGCGACTATGCCGCGGTGGACCTGATGTTCATGGCCCGCAACGGCACGCGCCGTGAGCGTCTGGTCAAGGCGATCGAGCAGGCCTTCTCGCCCGACGCGGTCGAGAGCACCGTCTGCCGCCGCGCCGGCGACGAGCGCCGCACGGCCGTCAAGGCGAAGAAGCCGCAGCCTGCACCGGTTGCAGCGCCCGCCGCCGAAGCGCCCGAAGCGCCGCCCGCCAAGGTCGCCCAGCGCCGCATTCGCCGCGCCGCCTGAGCACCGCCGACGGGGCCAAACGATCCGAGCAGATCAGCTCACGCCACTGGGGAAACCCGGTGGCGTGAGTTTGCACGCTTGCGCGTCCACGCTGAAACGAACTCCCACCTCAATACGGCCGACCGTCCTTGTGCGTGAACTGCCACTGCCCGTTGGCATCGAGCCGCGCCACGAGGTCATCCACCGGATACTGGCCTTCATCGCCCGGAGTCCGGTCGCCGATCTCCAGATAGGTGACATCGGCAGCCGTGCGATTGATCAGATGATGCGCGATGCCGCCCTTGGGAAAACCTGCGCACATGCCGGGTGACAGCTCGACTTCGCCCTGATCGGTCACCAGCGTCGGCGTGCCCGATACGACATAGATGAACTCGTCCTGACGCGTATGCCTGTGCAACAGCGCCGACTCACCGCCTGGTGCGAGTGTCGTCAGGTTGACGCCAAGGTTGGTGAGCCCGAACAGGTCGCCCAGCGGGCGCTTTGTCCGTTTGCCCATTCTGCTCCGGAACGGCTCGGGATAGGCCGACGGCTTGCGCCTCGCAGCAACATCGGCCGCGACCACCGCGAGTGGGTTCTCCTGCATTCCCTCGGCCATGTCAGGCTCCTGTCACCCCAGCCGTTCCCGGAACTGCTGGTAGCCATAGCTCCGCACCACGCGATACGTACCGTCTTC
>CAZDNY010000032.1:0-13555 GCA_964506885.1 uncultured Hyphomicrobiaceae bacterium
CGATCATCACCGAATGGTCGATGACGAGGTCCACCGGGTTCAGCGGGTTGATCTTCTGCGGGTCGCCGCCGAGCGCCTTGATCCCGTCGCGCATCGCGGCCAGGTCGACCACCGCGGGCACGCCCGTGAAGTCCTGCATCAGCACGCGCGCCGGGCGGTAGGCGATCTCGTGCCCGGCCGTGCCCTTGTCGTTGAGCCAAGCGGCGATCGCTTCGATGTCGGCCTTGGTGACGGACCGCCCGTCCTCGTTGCGCAGCAGGTTTTCCAGCAGCACTTTCATCGAATAGGGCAGCTTCGACACGCCGGAAAGGCCGTTCTTCTCGGCTTCCTTCAGGTCGTAGTAGACGTCTTTGCCGGCGGCGGTGAGAGTCCGGCGGCAATTGAAGCTGTCGAGTGATTTGGGAGTGATAGCGCTCAAGGTCGGACCTCCAGGACAGGAATGAAGCGTTTCGAGAGGCGCAAGGACGGTGCGCGCGGTGATCGCACGCGAGGCCCCGGGCATGCGGCTTGATCAAGCCGCGCCTTCAGCCTTTGCCGCCCCTGAACCTCGCCGCGCCGCCGGTGTGCCGGCGGATAGGTCTTACCCGATCGGCTGGCTTCGGCCAAAAACGGCCGCCCAGATCCGAACCGCCCCGCTTTTTGCGCTGGCGTCAGTGGGAGCGGGACCCTTATATAGCCCGGCCGCCCACCCGGCCACTAAACTTCCGGATTGCCGTTGGGCCTGGTTCGAGGCGCCTGCGCTGGCGGGCAGCATAGACCATTCGACCGGAGAGACGACAGGCAGACAGGGCACGTGCAGCTTGAAGTCCGAGATCTCGTGGTAGCGCGCGCGGGCCGTCGAATCATCGATGGCCTGTCGTTCGAGGTGCCCGCCGGCGCGGCGCTGCTCCTGACCGGCCGCAATGGCGCGGGCAAGACCACCCTTATCCGCTGTCTCGCGGGCTACCTGACACAAATGTCGGGCACCATCGCCCTCGAGGGGTTCGATGCGGAGCGCGACTTCAGGGAAGCCTGCCACTACGTCGGCCATCTCAACGCCGACAAGGCGAGCCTGACGGTGGTGGAGAATCTGCGCTTCTGGCAGGCCTATCTGGGCCTCGCCAAGGACGCCGGAGAGGCGCGCGATCGTCTATGGGCCGCGCTCGAGCGCTTCGAGATCGATCCGCTGGCAGATATCCCGGCCGGCTACCTCTCGGCAGGTCAGAAACGTCGCCTGGGCCTCGCCCGCCTACTGGTCGCCGCGCGCCCGCTGTGGCTGCTGGACGAGCCGACCGTCTCGCTCGACGCGCGCTCGACCGAGCTGCTGGCCGGCGTCATCGACGAGCATGTCGCAGCCGGCGGACTGGTGGTCGCTGCAACCCATCTGCCGCTCGGGCTGGGCGCCGCCCGCGAACTGCGCCTCGGCATGCCCGCCCGCGCACTTTCCGATACGGCCGCGGCCGGTGGAGCCGGGCCATGAGCGGATTTCTCACGCTGCTGAAGCGCGATCTTCTGCTGGCCGTGCGTGAAGGCGGTGCGCTGGGCACCGCGCTCGGCTTCTATCTGATCGTCGTCACCCTGATGCCGCTGGGTCTGGGTCCCGATCTCAACTTGCTGACCCGCATTGCGCCGGGTGTGCTGTGGGTCGCGATGCTCCTCGCCGCCCTTCTGTCATTGCCGCGCATCTTCGAAGCCGATCACGACGATGGCTCACTCGATGTGCTGGCGCTGGGCAGCCTGCCGCTGGAACTGGTAGCCGCGTCCAAAGCACTGGCCCACTGGATTTCGACGGGGATCCCGCTGGCCCTGATGGCCCCCATTCTCGGCATTCTCATGAACCTGGAGGCGCGCGCCTACCCGCTCGTGATTGCCACCATGCTGGCGGGCACGCCGGCCATCAGCTTCCTCGGCGCCATTGGTGCCGCTTTGACCCTCAAGACGCGCCGCGGCGGCCTTCTTCTCGCCCTGCTGGTATTGCCGTTCTACATACCGACGCTGATTTTCGGGATCACCGCCATTTCCGCCGCACTGATGTCCCCGGAGGGCTTTACCGCGTCGTTCTTGATCCTGGCGGCGATTTCGCTGGTGGCGATGGTGTTGGGACCGCTGGCCGCGGCGGCATCTTTACGCCAGCACATGCAATGACGTGGCCGCCGGCATCGCCGGGTCGCACAGGTTGGCCCAAAGGGTGACAATGCTGCGACGCTGCAAAAATTGCGCTTTTCCGCTGGAGGACTTACATCTCTGCCATGAGCACCGACGCCCCCACACAGGCCGCCCCGCAGGCCCAGACCCTGACCCAGCGATTGGCCAATCCGACGCGATTCATGGCGCTGTCGGGCAAGATCCTCCCGTGGCTTTCGGGCGCCGCCGCAGCGACCATTCTCTACGGCCTTTATCTGACGTTCTTCGTTGCCCCGCCCGACTATCAGCAGGGCGAGACCGTCAAGATCATGTTCATCCACGTGCCGTCCGCCTGGCTCGGCATGATGGGCTACCTGATGATCGCCATTTCCAGTTTCGGCCTGCTCGTGTTCCGCCATCCGCTGGCCGACGTTTCCGCCAAGGCGGCGGCACCGATCGGCGCCGCATTCACGCTGCTGGCGCTCGTCACCGGTTCACTGTGGGGCAAACCGATGTGGGGCACCTACTGGGTCTGGGATGCGCGTCTGACATCGGTGCTGATCCTCTTCTTCCTCTATCTGGGTCTGATGGCGTTGCGCTCCTCGCTCGAGGATGAAGGTTTGGCCGCCAAGCAGACTGCGGTTCTGGGCTTGGCGGGCGTTGTCATTCTTCCAATCATCAAGTTTTCGGTCGACTGGTGGAATACGCTGCATCAGCCGGCCAGCGTCGTGAAACTCGACGGCCCCGCGATCCATTCCTCGATCCTGGTTCCACTGCTGGTGAATGCGGTCGGCTTCTCGCTCTTATTCTTCGCGCTGCACATGAAGGGCATGCGCAACGAGGTGCTGCGCCGGCGCGTCAAGGCGCTGCGCATGGCGGAGGTGGAGCAGGCTGCACGTGGCCGCGAGACGGCGTCGGCGTCGACGGGCTGACAGCGCGAAAGGGCAGGAACATGGATCTCGGGCCGCACGCGGCATTCATCTGGGCCTCCTACGCCGCGGTTGCAGTTGTCCTGCTGCTGCTCTTGGCCTGGCTCGTCTGGGACGGCCGTCGCCAGCGCCGGTTGCTCGAGGATCTGGAAAGCCGTGGCGTTCGTCGCCGCACGCGTCGTTGACGCGCAAGCCGGCATCGCCGGAACACGAAAAGAAGAACAAGAATCGAAAAGGAAGCGACAAGCCGATGAGCCGTGAGCACACGCAGGCCGCGCAGGTCAAGAACGACAATGCCGACAAGCCGCGCCGCTCCGGCTGGATCGTACTGCCTCTGGCCATGTTCCTCGGCCTCGCGATCATGTTTGCGTTCGCGCTGTTTTCCGGCGATCCCTCCAAGCTTCCGTCTGCATTGATTGGCCGTCCGGCGCCGAACGTCGATTTTGCACCGCTGGAGGGTTTGAAGGCAGGCGGCCAGCCCGTGCCCGGCTTCACCGCCGCCGACCTGTCGAAGGGCGAGGTCAAGGTCGTTAATTTCTGGGCTTCTTGGTGCATTCCCTGCGTGCAGGAGCACCCCATGCTGATCGAACTGGCCAATCGCACGGGCGTTCCCATCTACGGCGTCAACTACAAGGATCAGAACGACGACGCCCGCCGCTTCATCGGCCGCTACGGCAATCCCTACAAGGCGGTCGGCATCGACCCGGTGGGGCGCGGCGCGATCGAGTGGGGTGTCTACGGGATGCCCGAGACCTTCGTTGTCGATGGCAAGGGCCGCATCGCCTACAAGCACGTCGGCCCGATCTCGCCGGCCTCGCTCCAGGAAAAGATGATTCCCGCAATCGAGAAGGCGCGCGGAGCGACCGGTTCGGCGCCGCCGGCGGCTGCCAAGCCCTGACAATTAACCAAGCGCGAACATTGCGAACCAACGTTGACACCCGCAGCCCTGCCGCGCGGGCGGGCCGCTGACCTGCTGGCAAGGCGGCCTTTTTCAGCAAATCACCACAGAGGCGCACGCGCTCGCGCGCCGACATGAACGTCAGCCAACGCGGACTTAATTATCGGTTCAGGCCGCAACTCCTAGGGTCTTCTCAGCCTACGAACAACAGATGTGCAGCGCATCTGCCGGGCCGCCACGCAAAGACCAAAAAAGGATTACGCCGATGTCCCGCTCCAAGCTTTTCCCCGCCGCCGCCATTGCCGCCACGCTTGCCGCGATCACCGCCGCCGCTGTTGCCGGGCCTAGCCCCGCCAGCGCCAGCCACTGCGCCATGGATATCTACGACCACAACGGCTCGGCCATGGAAGTCACCTTCTGCGATTACACCATGCACATCGCCTACGACGATCCCCGCCCGACCATGCGCCGCAACGGCGTTGCTCCCGGTACCCTCCTGATCGATGCAAAGACGTTCGGCCACGGCCACGTGAAGGGTAATGCCCGCGTCTTCAAGCGTGGCTGCGGCGAACTCATGTACAAGGTGAAGGGTCGCATCATTGGCGATCGCATCGAGTTGACCGGTATGGCGCCGGTTCGCGATAGCGATTGTTCGATCGTCCGGTTCCGCAAGGACCATCTGGTGTTCGACAAGATGTGATCGATAGGATCACACCGCACCTTCGTGTTGCAACCGGCGGCCGGCGTGTCGCCGGTCAGCTCTCAAAGCTCGTAGTAGTCGCCGGTCAGCTGGTTGAGCACCGAAAGTGTCCCCGACGCGATGTCGAAATAGGCCCCGTGCAAGTTGACTCGGCCCTTGGCCTCCAGAGCTTGGATGCACGGAAAAGTCCTCAAGTTCTTGAGTGACGTCTTGATGCCTTCCAGCTCCAGGGCCCGCAGCCGTTCCGCCGACGAGGAGCCCTGGTGCTTCGACAGCACAGTCAGACGCGCCTCGTCCAAGAGCGACATCCACTTGGATATGAACAAGGCATCGGTCTGCTTGGCGGCCGTCTGCTCGAGCGCCGCTTTGACACCGCCGCAGCTCGCGTGCCCCATCACCAGAACGTGTTTCACGCGTAGATTGAGGATCGCGAATTCGAGCGCGGCCGAGACGCCGTGGTATTTGCCGTCGGTTTCGTAGGGCGGCACCAGGTTGGCCACATTGCGCATCACGAACAGTTCGCCCGGCATGGCCGAGAAGATCGTTTCGGGATCGACCCGGCTGTCGCAGCACGACACGATCATCACGTCGGGGCTCTGTCCGTGCGCGGCGAGCTCCTCGTAACGGTCGATGTTGGGCGTAAAGTGCCGGAACTTGAAGCGCCTGTAGCGGTCGCTCAGGTGCTCTGGAAACTGCGACATGCCTGACGTGCTCCTGGCTCCGGCCGCTCGCCGGGCGGTAGGCCCGGAGCGACGCCCAACGTCTGCTGTCGGGCGCCGCATCAACGCAGGCCCCGCAAGATCAACCCGGTTGCGCCTGCTTCTTGCCCGCAAATGCGATGCTGAGCAAGATGAAGCCGGCGACTGCCGAAAGGATCGAGCCGCCCAGCACGCCAATACGGATGGCGGCCGCATAGGCAGGGTCGGGGAAGGCGAGGCCGCCGATGAACAAGCTCATCGTGAAGCCGATGCCGCCCAGCCACGCCACGCCCACGATCGCAGGCCAGGTCGCGCCCGCGGGCCGCTCTCCCATGCCAAGACGAAGCGCCAGCCACGTGAAGCCGACGATGCCGATGGGCTTGCCGATGAACAGGCCGAGCGCGATGCCGAGCGGGATCGACTCCGTAAAGCTGCCCAGCGTCAACCCGGATAGAGAAACACCGGCGTTGGCGAAGGCGAACACGGGCAGGATCATGTAAGTGACCCACGGATGCAGACGATGCTCGAGCTGCGCCAGCGGCCCGTGCTCGCTATCGCGGCTTCCTTTCGCAACAAGCGGAACAGCCAGCGCCGTGACGACGCCAGCCAGCGTCGCATGCACGCCGGACTTGAGGACGCACACCCAGATGAAGACACCCACCAGCACGTAGGCGGCCGTCGACGTCACGTGGAATCGATTGAGCGCAATGAGCGCCGCGATTCCTGCTCCGGCGAGATAGAGCGCCGGCAGCGACAGGTCGGCCGTGTAGAACAGGGCGATGATGATGATCGCGCCCAGATCGTCGATGATCGCCAGCGCCAGAAGGAAGATCTTCAGCGAGGATGGAACCCGCGAGCCAAGCACGGCCAGAACGCCCAGGGCGAAGGCGATATCGGTGGCCGCTGGGATGGCCCAGCCCACGCGCGTTGCCGGGTCGTCATGGTTGATCGCCAGGTACACGAGTGCCGGCACGATCATTCCGCCGAGGGCGGCCATCGCCGGCAGCGCCGCGCGTCGGACGCTGGATAATTCGCCCACCAGCAGCTCGCGCTTGATTTCCAGTCCGACGAGGAAAAAGAAAATGGCCATCAAGCCGTCGTTGATCCACAAGAGCAGCGGCTTGTAGAGAAGCAGCTGCCCGACGCCGATGGTGACCCGCGTATCGAGCAGAGAATCGTAAATCCATTGCCACGGCGAGTTTTCCAGGAGCAGCGCGGCGATCGCGGCCAGGAGCAGGAAAATGCCGGCGGCGGCTTCATGCTGAACGAATGCAAGTGCGCCTTTCAGCCGTTCCTTCATGGGTCATTACCTTCGAAATCTGTGGCAGGTTGGTAGCAAGTGGCAGGGCGGGGCGCCGGCAGGTAGGCGCAGGACTGGCGGGGGAACGCGTGGACATGACGGGTCGAAATGACCCATCCGAGTATGTGGCAACATGCTTCGCCAGGGTCAATGCCTGACGATCCGGCATCGTCACTCGATCGGTTCTCCCACGGCTGCAGTGGCCACAACCGCGTCTGCGAGGGTTGCGACGAGATTGAGTTCTGGCCGGTCGATGCTCTGCGAAATGACGAAGCTTACACCCGCCGAGGCGAGCGCCACGGCCTGTTCGTGATTCGCCCCGTTGAGGCTATGGCCGAGCAGCAGGGCCGCGAACAGGTCGCCGGTGCCGTGGGGCACGCCGTGGCGGCGCGGCGTCGCGAACTGGACCGCGGCGTCAACATCGCTCATGACGTTCGCCATCTGGTCGCCGGCTGCTGGCACCGATGTCACGGCGACGAGGTCGGCGCCGATGATATCGGCAGCCGTGTCTGCCGCGCGGGCATCCGTTACGTCACTCCCGGTCAGCCAGGCGAGTTCGAATCGATTGGGTGTCACGACGTCGGCCAGTGGCACCAGCAGATCGCGGATCGCTGCCGCCACCTCCTCGGCAACATAAAGACCGTTGGGATCGTCACCGATGACAGGGTCGCACAGGTAGAGCACGTCCGGGTTGCGCTCGCTGATCCGCTCCAGCGCTGCCGCCAGCGCATGGACGACCTCGAGCGAAGGCATGAAACCGGTCAGGATCGCATCGGCGGAGGTGTGCCATTCGTTGGCCGATATGCCGCCCATCACCGCACGCAGCTGGTCGACCGTGAGAGCGAAGCCGCCGACGTCCTTGTAGCCGTAGTGGCAGGACAGCACGACGGTCGGCACCGCAATGACCTCGTGTCCGAGCGCCTGCAGCGCGGGAACGATGGCATTGAGGCCAACGTGGCCGTGGGCGACATAGGAGGAGAACGCGAGAATTCGGGCCATTTAGGTCAGTCGAAGTTGAAGAGCGGTCATCGTTCGGTGTCGGTTGAGCCAGTCGGCCGCCGCCACCCCGGCGTAGCGATAAGGGTTGAGCATAACCCGACCTTGGTGGGCTTGTATTTCGAGGTCGGCCGATTAGTGTTGCGCCGCAAAATACTGCTCCGATCTGCCTGCGGCCAGTCCCTGGCCGGCCGCCTCAGCCAAAAGGTGCCTGAAAATGACCGTTCGACCGCGCCGCAGCGTCCTTTACATGCCCGGTTCCAACGTTCGCGCGCTCGAGAAGGCCAAGACCATTCCGGCCGATGCCCTGATCCTCGATCTGGAAGACGCGGTAGCCCCTGACGCCAAGATCGCTGCCCGTGAGAAGGTCTGTGCCGCGGTCGCTTCGGGCGGTTACGGCAAGCGTGAGCTGGTCATTCGCGTCAACGGCCTGGAAACGCCGTGGGGTGCCGACGATCTGTTCGCCGCCGCAAAGGCCGCACCCGATGCGATCCTCGTTCCGAAGGTCGGCCGCCCTGGCGATATCATTTCCGCTGCCAAGGTGCTCACCGCTGCCGATGCGCCCGAGAAGACCAAGATCTGGGCCATGATGGAAACCCCAATGTCGATCTTGAACGTGCGTGAGATCGCCATGGCCGGCATCGAGCGCGAGCATCGCCTGACCTGTATGGTCATGGGGACAAACGACCTGCTCAAGGAGAGCCACGCCCGCGCCTACAAGGATCGCTTCGCCGTCGTGCCCTGGCTGTCGATGACGATCGTTGCCGCCCGCGCCTACGGCCTCGACGTGCTCGACGGCGTCTACAACGACTTCAAGGACGAGGCAGGCTTCCGCGCCGAGGCCGAACACGGACGCACGCTCGGCATGGACGGCAAGACGCTCATCCATCCGAGCCAGGTGGCGATCGCCAACGAGACCTTCTCGCCTTCCGATGCGGAAGTGGCCTGGTCGCGCAAGATCATCGCCGAGTTCGCAAAGCCCGAGAACGAGAAGCTCGGGGTCATCACCGTCGAAGGCAAGATGGTCGAGCGCTTGCACATGGTGATGGCGCAGCGCACCGTCGCCATCGCTGAAGCCATCGCCGAAATGGAAAAGGCCTGAAGTCCCGCCCGACGTTTGCACGCATCCAGAGCCAGCCAAAGAAGAGCATCATGAAGGCAACCAAGACCAACCCCGGCAATTACTTCGAGGACTTCAAATTCGGCCAGGTTTTGACACATGCCACGCCGCGCACCGTGACGGTGGGCGATGCGGCGCTCTACATGAGCCTTTATGGTCCGCGCTTTGCGGTTCAGTCCTCCGACGCGTTCGCCAAGGCCATCGGCTATCCGCAAGCGCCGCTCGACGATCTGCTCGCCTTCCACGTCGTTTTCGGCAAGACCGTGCCGGACATCTCGCTCAACGCCATTGCCAATCTGGGTTATGCGGCCGGGCGCTTCCTCAAGCCCCTGTATCCCGGAGATACGGTTTCCACGACTTCCGAGGTGATCGGCCTCAAGGAGAACTCGAACGCTGAAACCGGCACCGTCTACGTGCGCTCGACGGGCCGCAATCAGCACGGCGAGGTGGTCATCGAGTACACCCGCTGGGTGATGGTGAGAAAGCGCGACAAGGCAGCCCCCGCGCCCGAAGCGATCGTTCCTGATTTGCCCGACCGGGTCGCGCCCGAAGATCTCGGCCATGCCGTCCCCGCGCTCGACATCGCCAGCTACGATTTCGCGCTTGCGGGCTCGCCGTTCCGCTGGGGCGACTACGAGGTCGGCGAGAAGATCGACCACGTCGACGGCATGACGCTGGAGGAAGCCGAACACCAGATGGCGACCCGCCTCTACCAGAACACGGCCAAGGTGCACTTCAACCAGCACACCGAATCGAAGGGCCGCTTCGGCAAGCGCATCATCTACGGCGGTGTGGTCATCTCCCTGGCCCGAGCGCTGTCGTTCAACGGTCTGGGCAACGCCTTCCACGTCGCCGCCATCAATGCCGGCCGCCATGTCGCGCCATGTTTTGCGGGCGACACCGTCTATGCGTGGTCTGAGATCCTCGACAAGGCTGAAATCCCGGGGCGCTCCGATGTGGGCGCCCTGCGCACGCGCCTCATCGCCGTCAAGAACGAGAGCTGCGAGGCGCTGCCTTACAAGACGTCCGATGGCAAATACGCCGATGGCGTCATCCTCGACCTTGATCTCTGGCTGGCACTGCCGCGCTGAAGCACTGCCGCGCCCCGCATCCGCGCTGTCACCGAGGAATTGACCACAGGTAGCTGCAATCTGGGGCGGGCGGCCGCATGGGTATATCAAGAAAATTTGCCGCAGAGGTCCTGTTAACCAAGCGCAAATTATGGAACTAATGGTGTCGAGGCGTCCCCGGCCGCGACCTGGCCCGAGCATTCGTTAACAATTCCTGCATATCTTGTGCTCAATGTGGGGGTGCACGAATCATCCCGGATCATGAGGCCGTGGGTCGAATAGACAGAGGTGCGGATATTCACCGCATGAACGTTGAGTGACAAAGCGGATCGCCGTCATCGGTGCCGGTCTGGCGGGCCTCGCATGCGCGCGTGTTCTGCGCCGCGCGGGCGCCTACGTCGAGATCTTCGAGCAGGACCGCATCATTGGCGGGCGCATGGCGACGACACGCGTGGGTATTGTGCCCTATGACCACGGCGCGCAGTACTTGACGGCACGATCGGCACAATTTCGCGCGTTCATCGATGAATTGTGTAATTCCGGCTACGCCGCGCCCTGGAAGCCGAACACGGCGCTGGGCAGCGGCGGCGGCCAGATCTTGCCTTGGTATGTCGGCACACCCGGGATGTCGTCGATCGTGCGGCCCCTGGCGGAGAGCGTGCGCATTCACACCAGTCGCCGCGTTCACACCATCGAGCGCAAGGACAAGGCCTGGCACATCTGGTTCGAGGACGAATCCGTCGTCGGCCCCTTCGCCGCCGTGGCCGTGGCGGTTCCAGCCCCACAGGCCCAGCTTCTCCTGGGGCGGGTTGAGGAGGTTTCCGATCCTCTGCGGCGCGTGCGCATGTCGCCGTGCTGGTCGCTCATGGTTCGTCTCGATCAGCGAATCCTGCCCGAACAGGACGTCTTCTCGGATATGTCCGACGTGATCCGCTGGATCGCGCGCAACAATGCCAAGCCCGGCCGCACCCTGAAGGGCGAGACCATCGTCGTTCACGCCTCTCCGCATTGGAGTCGCGAAACCGAGGATGCCGAGCCTGAGGTCGTGGCCGAGGAATTGTGGTCGGAAGTCTGCCACGTTCTGGCGCTTCCGCCGGTCCGCCCGTCGCAGATGACCGCTCACCTGTGGCGCTACGGCCTGGTCGAGCAGTCGCTCGGCGAAACCTACATCTATTCCAGCCAGCACAACGTCGGCGTCGCCGGGGATTGGTGCCTCGGCCGGCTCTCCGAGCACGCCTTCGAAAGCGGTGCCGCACTGGGGCGTGCCATCGTCGCCTCGCTGGACTGAGGCCGGCCCGCCTGCCGATGCTGCCGAGGGCCCATCCGGCTGCCCGGCCTGCATCAGCCCGGAACACCGCGCGAACATGACCGCACAAAGCACCCTTCGGCAGCAGCGATTGCCACCATTCGGTGAATTGCCGCGGTGCAACAAGCACGCTACAACGCGCTTCAGCACACCCATCGAGGACATGTCATGGCTGAAGCCAAATCCCTGCGTGGGGCGAGGGCACAGCGCCCGTTGTCGCCGCATCTCCAGGTCTACTCCCCACTGATCAACATGGTGATGTCGATCCTGCATCGCATCACCGGCGCCGCGCTCTACTTCGGTTCGTTGTTGCTGGCGTGGTGGCTGGTGGCGGCGGCCGCCGGGCCGGACTACTTCGCGTTCGTCAATGGCATCTTCGGCTCCTGGTTCGGTCGCCTCGTCCTGTTCGGCTATACGTGGGCGCTCATGCACCACATGATGGGCGGGATCCGCCATTTCATCTGGGATACCGGTCGCGGTTACGACCTCAAGACCATCGATCTGCTGTCGTGGGGCACGCTCGTCGCATCTGCGGCCCTGACGGTGCTGATCTGGCTGGCCGTCTGGATTTCGGGCTGAGGGAGGAGCGGACGATGAACATGCGAACCCCCCTGAAACGCGTACGCGCGCTGGGCTCGGCCAAGGAAGGCGCGGACCACTTCTGGACGCAGCGCGTCACCGCCGTCGCCAACCTGTTCCTGGTCCTGTTCGTGGTCTGGCTTCTGGTTTCACTCGTAGGAGCGGACTACGCCACGGTGAAGGCCACCCTAGGCCATCCGGTCAATGCCATCGGCCTGGGCCTCCTGGCGATCTCCGGTGCGATCCATATGCGCTTGGGCATGCAGGTCATCATCGAGGACTACGTGCATGGAGAGTTGGGCAAGATCGTTCTTGTGATGCTCAACACCTTCTTTGCAATTCTGATCGGCGCGGCGTGCCTGTTCGCCGTCGCAAAGCTCAGCTTTGGAGCATGATGCAATGGCGATGAAGAACGGCGGCCCGGCGATCAACGGCAAGGCCTATCCCGTCACCTATCACACCTACGACGTCGTGGTGGTCGGCGCCGGCGGCGCGGGCCTGCGCGCCACGCTCGGCTGTGCCGAAGCCGGCCTCAAGACGGCCTGCGTCACGAAGGTGTTCCCGACGCGCTCGCATACGGTGGCCGCGCAGGGTGGTGTCGCCGCCTCGCTCGGCAACATGGGCCCCGACAACTGGCGCTGGCACATGTACGACACCGTCAAGGGGTCCGACTGGCTGGGTGACCAGGATTCGATCGAGTATCTGTGCCGCCATGCCCCCGATGCCGTCTATGAGCTGGAGCACTATGGCGTCCCGTTCTCGCGCACCGAGGACGGCAAGATCTATCAGCGCCCGTTCGGCGGTATGACGACCGAGTTCGGCGAGGGCCCGCCTGCGCAGCGCACCTGTGCTGCCGCCGACCGCACCGGCCACGCCATGCTGCACACGCTCTACGGCCAGTCCCTGCGCCATTCCGCCGAGTTCTTCATCGAATACTTCGCCATCGACCTGATGATGGACTCCGAAGGCAACTGCCGCGGCGTCGTCGCGCTCAGCCTCGATGACGGCACCATCCATGCCTTCCAGGCCAAGCGAACGATCCTCGCCACCGGCGGCTATGGCCGCGCCTACTTCTCGTGCACGTCCGCGCATACATGCACGGGCGATGGCAATGCAATGGTGCTGCGCGCCGGTCTGCCGCTGCAGGACATGGAGTTCGTCCAGTTCCATCCGACCGGCATCTACGGCGCCGGCGTGCTCATCACCGAGGGGGCCCGCGGCGAGGGCGGCTATCTGACGAACTCGCAAGGCGAGCGCTTCATGGAGCGCTACGCGCCGCACGCCAAGGATCTGGCGTCTCGCGACGTCGTCTCGCGCTCCATGACGGTCGAAATCCGCGAAGGCCGCGGCGTCGGCCCGGATGGCGACCACATCCACCTCCACCTCGATCATCTCGATCCCAAGATCCTGGCCGAACGCCTGCCGGGCATCACCGAGAGCGCGAAGATCTTCGCCGGTGTCGATCTGAGGCGCCAGCCGATCCCCGTCATTCCGACGGTGCACTACAACATGGGCGGCATCCCCACGAACTATCACGGCGAGGTGCTGACGCTGAAGGACGGCAACCCGGACCATGTCGTCCCCGGCCTGATGGCGATCGGCGAAGCGGCCTGCGTTTCGGTTCACGGCGCCAACCGTCTGGGGTCGAACTCTCTGATCGACCTCGTGGTCTTCGGCCGCGCGGCCGGGCTGCGCTGCGCCGATGTCGTCGAGAAGGGAGCCCAGCCCGACCTGCCCGCACACGCGACCGACAAGGCGCTCCAGCGCCTGGACCGGTTCCGGTATGCCGACGGCGCGACCCCGACCGCCGACTTCCGCCTTCGCATGCAGAAGACGATGCAGGCCAACTGCGCCGT
>CAZDNY010000033.1:0-13360 GCA_964506885.1 uncultured Hyphomicrobiaceae bacterium
GACCCAGAGCCGACTGTGTTCATGTGCGCAACAGATGCGTGGCATTGGATGCCGACGGACATCGCAACCGTGCATGCGCTACATATTATCTTGCACCAGGATCTACGCGGAATTTGGATGTCCGCTAAACCTTCCAGACCGCTTCTGTTCTGATTTTCGCTGAGGGCCAGTTGGTGCGCCCCCATCGGGTGGTCCAAGCTATTTCTTATGGAAGGTCCGCTGAGTTGGTGGCAACTGCTTGAGAGCCGTCGTCGTCGTACTGTGTGGTCTTTCATGAGCCTCGAAAGAAGCCGCGCGCCGCACTTTGCCCGCCGAAAACATATCGTGCCTTCTTGATCAATTGACCGACCAGAGAGTTTCCGACGTAGCCCTGTCGGGCCGGAGAACTTGGCGCGCACAATACCGGCAGAAAACGGCGTCACGGTAACACCGCTGAATAATCCGCGAAAACGCGGTGGATCAGGAGCATTGCCGACAACGCTCTAATTTAGCGATCGGATCGCAGGATGTCGCGATGTCGCAATGTATGATAGGATTATTTATATATGCGAAGATAAAGCTTCATCCCTTCAAGAAGGCTTGTGTCGCATACAGATTTAGAGCGGCGTTCCTGGCCAATCCGCAGCCGCTAAGATAGTGCCGGATAGCGCTGCCGAACAGATTTCGCATCAGGTCTCGGTCGCAATTGATGTCCCAGATACCGTTACATTCGCAACCACCAACAGACCACGGGCCAGCGTTACCCTCTCAGGAGGACTCGACGCATGCTCCTGGCGTGCAAACTTCCTCGCCGACTTCGTCATCGCCTGGCATGAAAGAGGATCAGGCAGCACGTCTAACTTTCGAAATTGGTGGTGATGCGCTGGACCGACTTTTGCATTTCATGCAATCTCGCGTGACATTTGGATTATCTCCCACAGCCATTGCTTTGGCCTATCTTGATTGGAGCGCGCACCTTGCTGCTTCTCCGGGAAAGCAGCTGGAACTTGCTGAGGCCTGGCTCCGAAACTCGGTTCTGCTGCTGCAACAGCTTTCGACCTGTCTTCTCGACGGACAATCGGATCAGCGATGCATTTGCCCACGTGAGCAAGACAAGCGCTTCCTCGCTGACGAGTGGCAGAAGTGGCCGTTCGATTTCATACACCTGTCGTTCCTTATCCAGGAGGACTGGTGGCAGAAGGCAACCACGGGAATTCGCGGGGTAACCGATCAGCATGAGCGCCTCGTCTCATTCATGGCGCGCCAGTACCTCGACATGGTCTCGCCCGCGAATTTCATTGCCACAAATCCACTCGTGCTGCAGCGAACAGTGGAAACCGGCGGCGCAAATCTCCTGGCCGGAGCGGGGAACCTCATCGACGACTGGAGCCGGATGATTTCGGGTGCGCCGCCCGTCGGAACTGAGAATTTCAAGGTCGGCCAGAATATCGCAACGACGCCGGGGCGCATCGTCTACCGCAATGAGCTAATCGAGTTAATCCAATACGAGCCGCGCACGGCGCGCGTCAGGCGCGAGCCGATCCTGTTCGTGCCGGCCTGGATCATGAAGTACTACATCCTCGATCTGTCGCCCGAGAACTCGCTGGTCAAATACCTGCTCGACCAGGGCTATACGGTCTTCATGATCTCCTGGCGCAACCCAACACGCGAGCAACGCGATTTCGGCTTGCAGGCGTATATGTCTCTAGGTGTCGAGACCGCACTCACCGAAGTTCAGCGAATAGCCGGCGTGAAGAATGTGCACGCTGTCGGCTACTGCCTTGGCGGGACGCTCTTGGCTATGGTCGCAGCCACTCTGTCCCGCGGCGACGGTGCCAAGGCGAAGGGTTTGCAGTCGTTGACGCTGCTGGCTGCACAAGTTGACTTCACCGAAGCTGGCGAACTGATGCTGTTCACGAATTCGAGTCAGCTCGCATTCCTCGAGGACGTCATGGAAGTGCAGGGCTTCCTCGAGGCGCGCCAGATGGCTGGCGCATTCCAGATGCTCCGATCCAACGACTTGATCTGGTCACGGGTTGTACACAGCTACCTAATGGGAGTGCGAAAGCCGCCATTCGACCTGATGGCCTGGAATGCCGATGCGACACGCATGCCGGCAAGAATGCATGCCGAATACCTGCGTCATATGTTTCTCAAGAATGATCTTGCCGAAGGACGTTATGTTGTCGAGGGATCGCCGATTGCGGTTTCGGATATTCGCGCACCGATCTTCGCTGTCGGTACGGAGACCGATCACGTCGCACCGTGGGCAAGCGTTTACAAGATCCGGCTGTTCTCGGACACCGAGGTGACATTCCTCCTCACGTCGGGTGGCCACAACGCGGGCGTTGTTTCTCCGCCAGGCCACGCAGGACGCCATTATCGATTGGACACGGCTGCCGCTGATGCGACCTACGTCGATCCTGAAACCTGGAAGAATAGAACCCGTCAGGTAGAGGGGTCCTGGTGGCCCGCATGGGTGCGTTGGCTCGATACCCATTCGACTGGGGCGGTCGCTCCGCCGCGGCTTGGTTCACTTGCCGAGCACGGGCTGCCTGAATGTGCCGCTCCGGGAACGTACGTTCTGGAGCGCTGACCAGATCGTCCGCGGCGATGCCACAAGAGCGGCGGGTATTGCCTGGGCGATGGAGCCGGCGCCGCTTGGCCGCAAACGCGCAAGACGAACATTCGGAGCGAGCAAGTCCCATGATCGAATTCCTTCCGCAAAGCCATGACAATTTGGTCGCGATCAAGGTTGGCGGTACGCTGACCGCCCACGACTATGAAACGGAACTGATCCCCAAACTGGACGGGCTGCTCTCCAAGCATGCCAAGATCAACATAGTCTTTGTCATGGACGAGACCTTCAGCGGCTGGTCCATGGACGCTGCCTGGGACGATGCGAGCTATGCACTCAAGCACCGACTCCAGTTCGACAGGATCGCCGTCGTTGGTGGTCCGGCTTGGGTGGGTTGGTGCATGCGGGCCGGTGCATTCTTGATGAGCGGAGAGATGCGGAACTTTGCTGGCGGACAATTTGAAGAGGCTTTGAGGTGGGCTAATCCGGATTTGCGCAAAAGCAAGGAGTGAAGCCGCACAACATGAAGAATAGATCCAACAGGCTCGCGTGAGATTTTGGAGCCCGCACATGGCCCAGTCTTCTGATCGACCGGCAGGAGAGAACCGGAAGCCGCAGAACGCCCAATCGTTCGGCGAAGTGGTGGCGGTGATCGGCTCTGTAGTCGATGTCGCTTTTACCTCGGGCAAGCTTCCGCACATCTTCAATGCGCTGGAGATAGAATGGCAGGGCCCACACCGCATCGTAGTCGAGGTTCAACAGCATCTTGGACCCTCTCGGGTTCGCGGCGTGGCTCTGCAGGATACGACCGGGCTAGGCTGTGGGATGCGTGCCCTTGATACGGGCTTTCCGATCCGGACCCCCGTCGGCGGGTCCACGTTGGGTCGCATGATTGATGTGCTCGGAGATCCAGTGGACGGCGGACCAGCCTTCAGCCCCGATACTTTGCGCAAGTCCATTCACCGGCCCCCGCCCAAACTCGAGGCCCAAGGTGTCGGACGCGCTCCCTTCCATACTGGAATAAAAGTCATCGACCTGCTGGCGCCACTGCCCCGTGGTGGCAAAGCAGCCATGTTCGGTGGAGCCGGCGTGGGAAAAACCGTGCTCATCATGGAATTGATCCGCACCACGGTCGAATCTTATTCCGGATTGTCGGTCTTCGCCGGCATCGGCGAGCGAACGCGCGAGGGGCATGAGTTGTGGCTCGAACTGAAGCAGTCCGGTGTTTTGGACCAGACCGCTCTCGTCTTCGGTCAAATGAATGAACCCCCCGGTGCGCGATGGCGCGTGGGATTGACCGCATTGACCCTTGCGGAGCATTTCCGCGATGATTTGCAAAAAGACGTGCTTTTACTGATCGACAACGTGTTCAGGTTTGCACAGGCTGGCGGTGAGGTTTCGGGCCTGCTGGGTCGGATGCCATCGCGCCTGGGCTACCAGCCGACGCTCGCGACAGAGATCGCGGATCTGGAAGAGCGGATTACGTCAGTCGAATCCGCCGCCATAACGCCGATCCAGGCCGTTTATGTGCCTGCCGACGACTTTACGGATCCGGCTGTGGCGCAGACTTTCACGCATCTGGACACCTCTGTCGTTCTCAGTCGAGAAATGGCCAGCGAAGGCCTTTATCCGGCGATCGATCCTCTCGCATCCGCGTCGGTTCTTCTCGACCCTCTCATCGTTGGACGACGACATTACCAAATCGCAGAAGATGTCCGAAAGCTGATCGAGCGTTACCGCGAACTGCAGGAGGTCATCTCGTTACTGGGGATTGATGAATTGTCTGCTGGCGATCGTAAGGCGGTCGGGCGGGCGCGCCGACTGATGCGCTTCTTGACGCAGCCGTTCCTCGTCACGGCGCAATTCACCGGTCGCGAGGGGGTCTCGGTCACTCTTGATGACACGCTTTCTGGCTGCGAGACGATTCTTGATGGCGACGTCGACGACCTGCCAGAGGAGGCGTTCTATATGACCGGCACTCTGGAAGATGCGCGCAAGCGTGCCGAATCCGGAAGCAGGGTGCATGCATGAGGCTCTCGATCGGAACGCCTCTCGCCGTCGTCGTGGACGAACCCGGGGTGACTTATGTTCGCGCCGAGGATGAAACCGGCGCATTCGGTATCCTTGAGGGTCATGCCGACTTCCTGACGACGCTGACGGCATGTGTGGTCACCTGGACCCGCGATCAACAAACGTCTCAGGTCGCCGTTCGCGGCGGCATCCTTCGGGTGAGTGGTGGTGATCATGTGTCGATTGTCACGCGCGAGGCTGTCGGCGAGGAAACTTTGGCCAAGCTAGGCAGCGCCGTTTTGCAGCGTATGCAGCGCCAAGTCGAGAGTGAGGAAGCATCACGATTGGTGGGAGCGCGGATGGAATTGGCGACCATTCGCCAGATCGAGCGCTATCTCGCAACCGGCCGCAATCGATTCAGTCGGGCGGCAACAGGCGAGAGCGCGTTTGCTTTTCAACCAGAAAAGTCCCCAGGTGAGCGATGATGCCGACTCCGGAAGATGATCGGACCTACCTCGAATTGAGTAAGGCGGTGCAGAACCGCAAGCGCCGGGATGACGAATGGACGCGTAGCGGCGAAAGACCGTTGTGGCGGAACCTGTCCATGATCGGCGCATTGGGTTGGCTCATTGTCTTGCCGACGGTTGTTGGCGCGTTTGCTGGTGGATGGCTTGATCGCAAGTTGGACAGCGGGATCTTCTGGAGCGGAGCCTTGATCATGGTCGGCGCCGCGATTGGCGGATGGATGGCTTGGCAGAGGGTGCGCAGCGAATGAACAGCTTGATTCTGCTGACATGGCTGGGAGGCGCTGCCGCCGGACTCATCTCCGGTTACATGCTGGGGCTGGCCTATTTCAGTCATTTGCAACGCTGGTCTGGACGGATTGTCAGCGGAGCCCCGCCCTCCCGAATAGTCGCAGCGAGCGCCGGGCGGCTGCTCATGGCAGTGGCTGTGTTCTTCGCCTTGACGCAGTGGGGCGCGGCCGCCGCAATTGGCGGCCTCGTTGGATTCTCGATTGCCCGCCGCGCAATAGTGTCAAAGACGGAGCCGGGCTAGGCATGGTGCAAAATCCGCTATCGACTGAAGTATTGTTTTACATTGGCCCCGTGCCCATTGCAGCTGCCGTGCTCACGACCTGGGCGATCATGGCGGTCCTGGCCATCGTGTCGCTCCTCGCGTTCAACCGCCGCCAGGTCGTTGGTGGCGCACTGCAGACGTCATTGGAAATTTTTGTCGAGGCGATGCTGTCGCAGATCCGCTCGATTGTGGGAGAGAGGAGTGCGGCCTTTGCGCCTTTGCTCATGACCCTGTTCATCTTTATCGTGTGCGCGAATGTGTCCGCCGTATTGCCCGGCGTCAAGGCGCCGACCGCACACCTGGAAACTCCGGCGGCACTCGCTTCGATCGTCTTTTTTTCCGCGCACTACTTCGGAATTCGAGCGCAGGGATTAGCGCCGTACCTGCGTCATTACACCCGGCCGAGCTGGATAATGACGCCACTTAACGTGCTTGCCGAACTGACACGAACCTTTTCTTTGATGGTCCGCCTGTTCGGCAACATGATGAGTCATGAGCTTGTGCTGACCATCATTGTCGTACTGGCCGGATTACTGGTTCCGATCCCGTTTCTTGTGCTGGGCCTTCTGATCGGCGTGATCCAGGCCTACATTTTCACCGTGCTTGCCACGGTCTACATCGGGGCTGCTTCAGCTTCCATCTCGCTGGAATGAAAGGGTGGCAATGGACATCAGTACTATAAGTATTATCGGAGCGGTCATCGCGGTCTGCTTTGGTGCGATCGGTCCGGCCTTCAGCGAAGGGCGGGCGATCGCAGCGGCGATGGAGGCGATCGCAAGGCAGCCGGAATCCGCTGGCGTTATATCGCGAACGCTGTTTGTTGGATTGGCGATGATCGAGACGATGGCGATCTACTGCCTCGTCATCGCGCTTCTGCTTCTTTACGCCAACCCGTTTGTAAAGTGACACGGCAGCAATGCAATTCAGCTGGTGGACCTTTTTCATTCAGGCCGCAAACTTCCTGATCCTTGTATGGTTGCTCAAACGTCTGCTTTTTCAGCCCGTTCACGACATCATGGAAAAGCGTCGTCAGCTGAGCGAAGCGGCAGTGAGGGAGGCGAAGCAGGCGCGGGCGCAGGCCGATGCGGAAAGGCGTCGGTATGACGAGGCGCTTGCTGCGATCGACGCGCAGCAACACGAAGCAATTGCGGCGGCGCACCAGCAGATAGAAAAGGATCGGCAGGCGATCCTGGATGAAGCCAAAGCAAAGGCTGCGCGTGATATCGACGAAGCGCGCAAAGTGATTGCGCTCGAAAGAAAGGAGGCGGTCGAGGCCTCGCGCGATGAGGTTGCAGGTCTGGCCGTTGAATTGGCGCGCACGCTATTGGTAGACGTTGCAGACGACATTCCCAAAAGCGCCACCCTCGCTCGCCTCGAAAAGGAGCTGAAAGTTTTATCCCCGCGTGAACGCGACCGCTTCGAACGGGAGATTTCTCAGAACGGCGGCGCGCTGGAGGTCATCACGGAGAGCACACTTTCGGCGCACGAGCGCGAACTCTGGCAAGCGATGCTCCAGAAGGAACTGCGCCATCCCGTGCAACTGACCTTCAAGTGCGACCCCGACTTGATATCCGGCGCCAGACTCCATTTGCCACATGCTTCGGTCAGCGCGAGTTTGTCAGATCGGCTTTCCGCAGCAACTAACGCGCTCCTGAGGGGGGACGGTGCCAACGATTCGCGATGAGCTTCGGCACTGGTTTGCGGATGCGCCGCGTGCGGTTTCGACGCTCGATTTGCGCGCGCGTATCGAGCATGTCGGTAGTGTATCGCGGGTGGCAGATTCGGTTGCCACTGTCGCAGGTCTGCCTGATACACGGCTTGGTGAGTTGCTTCGTTTCGAGGGTGGCGCCTTGGGACTTGCGCTTTCGGTGGATGTCGACAGCGTTGAGTGTGTCCTGCTCGATCATGGGGAAGGCATTTCCGCAGGAACCGCAGTGCGAGGCACGAGTACCATTAGCCGAACGCCGGTCGGCCCAGACTTGCTGGGGCGCATTGTCGATGCAATGGGGCGGCCGCGTGACGGGGGCGGGCCTGTTCGAGCGGAAAGGCACGATCCAGTAGAGCGTCCTGCCCCAGGGATAATTGAAAGGGATCTCATCCATGAGCCCTTGATGACAGGACTGACGGTCATCGACAGCATGATTCCGCTCGGACGAGGGCAGCGCGCCCTTTTGATGGGCGATCGCAAGACCGGAAAGACAGCCATGGCGGTCGATGCAGTCATCAACCAGAAGACGACGGACATCATCTGCATCTACGCACTGATCGGACAAAAGTCTTCGACCATTGAGCAGGTCGTCAATGCCGTTCGAACACACGGGGAAATGAAGCGCTGCATCTTTGTGGTCGGCGAAGCCAGCGATCCGCCTGGTGCGCAGTGGCTTGTCCCGTATGCTGCTTGCACGATGGCCGAATACTTCCGCGACCAGGGCCAGCATGCCTTGCTGATATTCGATGACCTGACCCGCCATGCCATCGTCTACCGTGAGATTTCGCTGCTGCTTCATCGCCCTCCGGGCAGGGAAGCGTATCCGGGCGATATCTTCTATATTCATTCACGCCTGCTGGAGCGCGCAGCGAAGCTGTCTCGAGATCGCGGAGGCGGGTCTCTGACCGCTCTTCCGATTGTCGAGACTCAGGCGGGCAATCTCAGTGCCTATATCCCGACAAATCTCATATCGATCACTGACGGCCAGATCTATTTCGAACCCAAGCTCTTCTACGAGGGGCACAAACCTGCGGTGAATGTGGGCCTCAGTGTTTCGCGTGTTGGGGCCAAGACGCAAGCGCATGCCATCAGGCAACGCGCCACCAACCTCAAATTGCAGTATGCGCAGTTCGTCGAGTTGGAGGTGTTTACGAGGTTTGGCGCTATGGTTGACGAACGCACGAAGAAGCGGGTCGAGCACGGCAAGCGTATTCGCGCAATACTGGCGCAGCCTCAGTTCTCCCCTCGATCGCTCGCGGTTCAGGCATCGCTCCTGCTGGCGCTTGAAACCGGCCGTCTCGATCAACTTTCCCTGCCGCAAGTCGAGTCCATCAAGAGCCGGATCGGCGAGCATCTGAGCGCGACCTGCCCACAGGTGGCGGCGCGCATTGATCGCTCGCAATCAATAGAACCTGAGGACGAGCAACGGCTGGTCTCGGCGCTTGATCAACTCATAGCCGACATCACAGAGCGCCAACCGGAGACGCAAGATTATGGAACAGCTGGCGCGCCTTGAAGATCGAATTGAGAGTTTGAAAGGGCTGCAGGATCTCCTCTCGGCCATCAAGGCGATGGCGGCGGCCAGGGTGCAACTGGCACAGACGGCCTTGGAAAGTGTGACGAGCTATGCCGAGGTCGTCGAGCGTTCGATCTCGGAGGCTGCGTCCATGAAGACAGCTGATCACGTTGAAAGGTCGGGACCAGCCGACGCTCGCAATTCGATCCTGGTGATCCTATGTTCCGAGCATGGCTTCTGCGGCGCGTTCAATCGACTGGTATTGGAGCGCGCGCGCAAGGAACTCGGCAGTGGCGAGGCTGCTGCAATCGTCGGTCAGCGTGGGGCTGCGATCGCAAGTGGTCATGAAATCGCGCCGGCATGGACATTGCCGATGGCGACGCAGATGGAAGGGGTGCTCGCAACGGCACGCAGCGTCGCCACCAAGCTGGAGGAGAAGGATGGTATCCGGCTTGTCTTTGCGAGGTACCGCGGAGGCACGCGTTTCGAAGTCGAGATGCGCCAGATTCTGCCACCACGGCCGGAATTGTTCGAGCCGCAATGGGAATGCGGGGCACCTCTGCATCACCTGGAACCCGGGCGCTTGATACACACACTGATCGTCGAGCTACTTCTGGCTGAATTGACGCTGGCGCTGACAGAATCATTCGCCAGCGAGAATGCCGCGCGTCTTCAAGTCATGCAGGCCGCCAATCAGAGTATCGAGGATAAGTTGATGCGGCTGACACGGACGAGCCGACAGCTGAGGCAGGATGAGATAACCTCAGAACTGCTTGAGATCGTCACGGGCAGCGAAGCGGTTACCAAAGCCGCCGCGCTCGAGTCTGGTTAGCTTGGATCGGCGCCCAAGCTGGGACCGTTGCCGGTTCGATCACCCTGGGCTCCCCTGGCTGACTCCGGACGCGGCGAGCACCGCCACGAGGACGCTCGCGGGCGCCGTAGCGCATCGATTTTCACGAAGCCTCATGGTTTTGCCGGAGAGATTTGAACTCTCGGCCTCTCCCCTAACAAGAGTATGTTGTCGCATTCGTGGTGATGCGACCAAGCCTGCGTTGTTCCACGGACAGGAACTCGGCAGAATTCTTCGACCACCCGCAAGCACCGGCCGAAGGTCGCTATTCTGGTGTGTGGCGGGGGCAACCATTGCGTGCCGCAAAATGCGAGACTGGTTGCACACGACTCCATCTGCCGCGTGAGTGCTGCGCACCGGCACAGCGTCGGATCGGGGTCTGAACTCCCGATCCGATTGCTCGATCTCGATGGACGAGTTTGGGCCGAAAGCTGTCGCCAGACTGAAAATACGGCCATGGCCTTCATGCGGCGCAGCGATCTACTGGACCATGCTCAAAGATTCGATGCGCAAAGAAAGCATACTACTTCTGATGGTCCGAGACTGACATCTGGCGCTTATGGACCGACTCTGACGTCACAGAGCTGGCGACTGTTCTTCTGCAGCCGGGCGCGAAGGCCGCGTTGCGGTGCGACTTTCGCTCACTCATGACCCAACTCGGACGTGGCCTGTGCGGTCACGCCCCCTCACAAATCCGGCCTATCGATGGTCCAATCGATGGTCGGGATGTTGGGCATCTCGCGACCGTCGTCGGCACCGATCTCGGCCTTGATGATGGCCTCGAGCTTGCTGTTCATCGCGGCAAGCAAGCTGGCATTCTCCGTGCGGTTCACGGCAAGGTTATTGTTCTCGGAGGGATCGGACTTGAGATCGAACAGCTCGACGTCATTCCACTTGAACAGCTCATCCAGCGACTTCGGAGAGTTGCGCTCGAGTGGGGAAAAGTATCGCGAGAACTTGTAGCGACCGTCGAACACGGTGCGCACGCTGCCCCGCTTCCTCATGTTCGGCCTGTAGCCTTCCTTGATGAGCTGTACGATCGGCTTTCTGCCCGCCATTTTGGCTTCCGCGTTGATGCGGAAGATCTCGCTGTCATTGGTGGCGAGGCCGCTGTATGTGAAAAGCACGCCGTCGCGGATGTCGTTTGCACGTGCACGTCCTGGATTGGTGAAGACCGACCCGAAATCCTTGCCTGGCAGCGTGCGGCCCGCGAAATCGCTTGCCTGTTCCTTGCTTGCCCCTGCCATCGAGAGCAACGTGGGCACGAAATCGATATGTCCGGTCAGTGCCTGACAGTTCTGGCCGCCCTTGACGTCCGGATGCACGAAGTACATCGGCAAATGCAACGTCTCCTGGTAGGCGAACGGACCTTTGCCGCGCAATCCGTGAGCGCCGGCCGCTTCCCCGTGATCGCTGGTGAACACGACGATGGTGTTATCGGCCATGCCGAGCGCCTCGAGCTCACCGAATATTCTCGAGAGCTCAGCATCGACGGCTCGCGTGCAGTTGATGTAGTAGTCGTTGAAGCGGCGCCAGCGGTCTTCCTCAGGCGGAATGGTTCCGAGCACGTGCCCCCACATCTTGATGAATTCGCCATGCGCCTTGGGGCGTCCGGGCGCATCCAAGGGCTCGAACAGGTTCTTCGGCAGCGGCTCGTCCCAGGTCGCCTTGTACAGCGGATGGTTCGGTGCCTGGGCGGCATGCATCATCAAGTAGCCCGTATCCTGCACCTTCTGACCAGGAATATCGGTGTTGAAGTACATGATGTCGTGGGGGTTCACGAGGCTGACGAACAGGGCCCACGGCTTACGGTCGTCTTGCAGCGGCCGACCATTTCGCCGCAGCCATGTGACCGCGCTGCCTGACACGAGATGATCGAATTGGTAGCCACCCAGCGTGTGACCGATGATATCGCCAATGCCGTAGTAATCAGCGAAACCGTATTTTTCCATCTCCTTCGTCAATAGCCTGTCAGTGTTCTTGTCGAAGTCGGGGCTGAGGTGCCACTTGCCCTTGTAGGCCGTGTAGTATCCGGCCTTGCGCAGCATGTGTCCGATCGTGGGGATCTTGGTGGACAAAGCTCCGACATATGGCGTGTCGCAATTCTCGAACATGCCGTTGTCGGGCGTGGTCAGCCCGGTCAGCAGAACACTGCGGGAAGACGTGCACATCGTTGCAGGGCAATAGTGCTCATGGAACGTCACGCCTTTTGACTGAAGCCACTCGTGGCCTGGCAGGCTCACCCCTTTCGGCCAGCGGTTGCGATAGCGCTCCTGATCGGAGAACACGAACAGGATGTTGGGTTGCTCCGTGCGCGTGCGATTGACTTTGGGAGCTGGATTCTTGCTCGACTGTGCCAAGGCTCCGGGGGCAACATATGTTGCAGCCGTTACTCCGATCGCAGCGCTTGCCAGCCTTATGGCCTCACGCCGACTGTAGCCTTTGGAACCAAGCTTGTTCGTCATTGATATCCCTCTCCTCGGACGCAACCGCTCAAACCGGGCAACTGCAACCTGTTACCAGCGTCTCGCCTCGGCAGAGATTAGGATTGACGACAAACAGGTGTTACATCAATTTCAATCAAAATTAGCTCCGCCTGCTCATACGAGAGCAGCCACCCGGGTCGCAGTCGTGCACTGAGTAGCAGCCACCTTGCGGGGGATACTCACTGCTCCACTGATCCAGACGAAAGTCACACCTGAACTCAGTGCGCCAAGGGCCGCATTCAAAGGCAGGGAATATGTGATGGCATTCGCACGATTTCAGACCTTCGATGACACAGAGATTTTGTCACATGCCTTGAGAGACACAAATGTCTCCTCGATGCAGATCAGCCGGGGCAAGTTCGAGGCGACTTTGACCCAGTACGGCATCGGCGAGTGGTCGTTTCAGCACATTGCCTTCAATGCCGGAAAGACGTCATGTCGGGGAGATAGCCCATCGCAGGCCGTAGCCCTTGTCATTCCTCTGCGTTCTCATGCTGAAGCAAAGCTGCTTGGCAAGCAGGTCACAGAAAACACGATTGGAATTTATGGGCCCAATAGCGAGCACGCAGATATTTCATGTGCCGGCGTCAGGCTTATGGTGGTGACCATTCCCAGGGACGCTTTCAATCTGGAGTTAATCGGCTCACGAGCTCTCGAGGTCAATGCGGTTGCCAACAAGTTGAGGAGCCTTCTCGTTCGTGTGCATGAAACTGTCGAGAACCGACCGCAGGCTTTCGAAAAAGACGCAGTGAAGCGTTGCATGGCCGATGAACTCACCAGAGCATTGTCGCCGACACTTTTTTTCCATCGTACACAAGGGAATGCCGGACGGCCCGAATTGCCGCGGCGGGCAATCATTCAACGTATCAAAGACGTACTCGACACGAATTCGGGCGAGCCCATGTTCACCGATGAACTGAGCGTGGCAGCCGGTGTCAGTGAACCGACGCTTCGGCGGATATTCCTGGACTGGTACGGTCTGCCGCCAGCGCGCTACCTGCTCCTTCGGCGCTATTACCTGGCGCGTGCGCGGCTGCGGAGCGGTGACGCCAAGACCGTTGGCGAGGCTGCAGAGTCTTGCGGCTTCTGGGACCTCAGTCGCTTCTCGAGAGGCTATCGTGAGATTTTCGGAAAGCTTCCCTCCCGGGAAATTTCG
>CAZDNY010000034.1:0-13322 GCA_964506885.1 uncultured Hyphomicrobiaceae bacterium
GACGCTTGGTCCCCGGTTGCTGCGAGGTGGTCTGCCAAGCGTCAGTGACGCAACACTAGCGAGAAAATGTCCGAGACATGAGGAACGCGAGTGCGCATTTCGCTGGACCAGCTTCGGTCCGGCCAGCGCCCGTCAACCGCATTTTGCGCCCCTGAAACCCGTCTTGCGAGAGCGATTCAGACTTTTTTTGCCTTCTTCTGAGCAAGGTGGCGGGCAGTGCCCCGTCACCCGGGCGGCCTCCGCAGTCTTCGCGGTTCGTGCCGCGTGGGTCGGAATCTGCCGCGCCGACCCTCGAGTTTCGCAATGCAAGGTGTCCTTCGAATTTGCGCGCTTGCCGTGATCGCCATGACGGCGCTGGCCGCGCCCGTGCACGCGCAATCGTTCCTGGAAAAGCTGTTCGGCTTCGGCACGCCACGCGCCGAGCTGCCACCGCCGATGCCGAGCTACCGCGCACCGATCCGCGTGCCACCACCGCGGACATACACGTCCCGCTCCGAAGATCAATCCGGATCCCGCCACGCGCGCAAGGTGCGGACCGTCTGCGTCCGGCTCTGCGACGGGTACTATTTCCCGATTTCGCACGCGACGAGCACGCGCAACCTCCTCACCGACAGCGATCAGTGCAAATCACGCTGTGGTGGAGATGCGCGCTTGTTCTATAGCGACAGTGGCGACGACCCCGACCCCGCATCCATGGTCGACATGACCGGGCGTCGTTATGATGCGCTGGACAACGCTTTTGCCTATCGCAAGGCGCTCCGTCCCGGCTGCAGTTGCAAGCCGCCGCCGTGGTCCGCCACGGAGCGCCTGCGCCACTTCAAATACGCCCTCGAACAGGCGCAGGCGGAGATGAAGGCGCTGGCTGCGAACGATATCAAGCCGGCCGCCGCTGCATCTGCCGACGTATTGGCCTCGCGAGACGAAGAGCCAGCTTCTCTTGCCAATGAGGTCGCCACGACGATGGCTGGTCCGGACACTGCGTCGCAACCCTCAAGCGCGCGCGATACGGCGGTATTCACACGCCCGCATCACGTCACGACGAGCGCCGCTGGAGAGCCGCCTGCACGCAGGACGAAACGCGTTTCGCAGACGCCGCCCACGCGCACGCCGCCCGTTCGCCAGCGCTATTCGAAAGCCGGTTCGTCATCGGAGGCGACGGGCTTCTTCAGCTTTGGTCAGAACCAGAAGCATGTCTGGCCCGGCGACGCGCGGTAGAGCGTGTTTAGCCGAAGTGTCTGCGGTTCGGCGTGAAAAACACGCTGGCGACGGAGAGCGTGTTTAGCCGAAGTGTCTGCGGTTCGGCGTGAAAAACACGCTCAAAACCAAAAGAAGAGACCGCGCTCTCGTCTCTGAGGAACATGAACGCGGGCTAGCTTCTTTGCTGTCCACTCACCAGGCGCTGTCGCTATCCGCCGGGCTTGGATCGTGCGCCTCCCACGCGGCACCCGATAGCGGAAACGCCTCTTCGACCACGTAGGGTCCGCCGCCCACCAGGGGCTTTGAAGAATACAGAACAAAGCGGCTCACCACGAACGTCGGGCTGCGAAAGCGTCCGTGTCGAGACAGGAACCGCGTCAGCGCCTCGATGCGCGGCTTGTTGAGCCGTGCGATCGTCACGTGCGGCTTGAAAGTGCGTCCTTCCGGCTTGAGCCCCGCCGCCCGGGCCGCCCGCTCGGTCGCGCGTGCCAGCGCGTCGAGTGGCGCACCCGCCGATACGCCGGCCCACAATGTGCGCGGATCCTTCCCGCCGAACGTGCCCAGTCCGTCCAGATGCATCTCGAAGGCATCGACGTCGATGCCGGACAGGAAGTCGGCGAACTCGCGCGCCTGCCGGTTGTCGATGTCACCGACGAACCTCAGTGTCAGGTGCAGGTTGTCACTATCGATCCAGCGAACGCCCGGCAGCGGTGCTTCCAGGTCGCTTATGAGATCGCGGATGTCGTCCGGCAGTTCGATGCCGACAAACAGACGGGGCATGAGAGAAGACCTCCTCGGAGCGAGGTCGCAATTGCCTTTAAGGCTCCACTTCGCAGGCAGACTAGTGCTGCGCATCTGACGCTTGGTCCGCCTTTGCGGCTCGATCTCAACCAAGCGTCGGATGCCAAAACCGACACTAGCGCGTTTTTGTACGATCGCGCACACGTTTTCGCAATGTCACGACAAGCACAACTCATTTCGACGCGGCGCGAACCTGCTTCACGCGATCGATCAGCGCTTCGACCTTGGGCAGGATCCCCTCGACGATGATCGCGATGCCGCGTTGATTGGGATGCAATCCGTCGGGCAGGTTGAGCTTGGGGTCTGTGGCAACGCCGGCGAGGAAGAAGGGATAGAGCAGCGCGCCATGCTTGGCGGCAAGATCGGCGAAGATCGCATCGAACCGGTCGCGATAGTCGCTGCCCCAGTTTTCCGGCGAACGCATGCCCGCGACAAGGATCGGCAGACCACGCGCGCGAAGCCGCGTGAGGATGGTATCGAGATTGGCGCGCGTCTCCGCGGGTGGCTGTCCGCGCAGCGCATCGTTGGCGCCGAGCTCAACGATCACCGCGTCGGCCTCCTCGCCCACGGCCCAGTCGAGCCGCGCCAGTCCCGCAGCCGTCGTATCGCCCGAAACGCCCGCGTTGATGACTTCGACGTTGTGACCGCGGGCCTTGAGCGCCATCTGCAACACGTCGGGAAAGCCCTGCCCGGGGTTCAGCCCGAAGCCGGCTGTCAGGCTGTCGCCGAACGCCACGATGTGGATCTTTCGCCCCTCCTCCTGGTTGGCCGCATGGGCCGCAGGCACGCCAAAAAGCATGGCGAGGCCAATTGTCAGGTTGATCAAGGCAGCCAGCATCCCCACGTGCGGGTTCGGGTAGCGTCTGCATGCCAATGTGGAACTCTTCATGTTTCGGCCTTACGCCCATGGTGATCTGATCGCGGGTGTCGATCGCATAAATGAGGTAGGACTGATCGGTGCGGCTCGCAACCCCGCATCCCGCCACCGCCGTTGCAGCGTCCTTTTACCGCCATGATGATGGCACCCCGGGCAAGCGCGATTTTGACGGCACGACAGAAACCTGAAAACGGAATGCAGCAACGCGGCATGGACCAGAGCAGCGGCCATTCGGCAGAACCGATCATCGATATTGCCGGTGTCGGCCTCACATTGACGAGCCGCGCTGGCGCGGTGGAGATCTTGCGCGACGTCGCCCTCTCGGTGACGCCGGGTCAGTCGGTCGCCATTGTCGGTCCTTCCGGGTCGGGCAAGACCTCGCTTTTGATGGTGCTGGCCGGCCTGGAGCGGGCCAGTGCCGGTCGCGTCACAGTGGTCGGTCAGGACTTCGCACAAATGAGCGAAGACGAACTCGCGGCCGCACGCGGTCGCGATATCGGTATCGTTTTCCAGTCCTTCCATCTCGTCCCCACCATGACTGCCCTGGAGAATATCGCCCTGCCGTTGGAATTCGCCGGCCGCAGGGATGCGATCGAGGTCGCGCGCGACTTGCTCACGGAAGTGGGCCTCACCGACCGCGCCGAGCATTTCCCCGCGGAACTGTCCGGCGGCGAACAGCAGCGCGTCGCGCTCGCCCGCGCCCTGTCGGGAAGTCCGCGCCTCATCCTCGCCGACGAGCCGACCGGCAACCTCGACGGCAAGACGGGGCGTCAGGTCATCGACCTGCTGTTCGGCCTGCATCGCCGTCACGGTGCAACGCTGGTTCTGATTACCCACGACGAAAGCTTGGCGGCCAGATGCAGCCGTGTCGTGCGCATGGCCGATGGCCGCATCGTTGCCGACGAAGCCGGCAGTGCCACGACACCGCAGGCGGCCGCACAATGAGCGACAGCGCCACCACAGCACGCGCCGCGCCGGTTCCGTCATCCGCGGCCGGCCGGACATCGACGCTGGGCGTGAGGGATGCGCTCCGCCTGGCCTTGCGCGAGATGCGCGGCGGCTTGTCCGGCTTTTATGTTTTCATCGCCTGTCTGGCGCTGGGCGTCATGGTGATCACGGCGGTTGGCGCGCTCTCCGATGCGCTGACGGCCGGCCTCGCGCGTCAGGGTGAGATGATCCTGGGCGGCGATGTCACCGTTGCGCGCACGCATATGCGCGCCAGCGACACCGAACGCGCATGGCTCGACGAACGTGGTCGCGTCAGCGAGACCGCCACGCTGCGCACCATGGCGCGCACCACGGACGCCAGCGAACAGGCCCTGGTCGAACTGAAGGGCGTCGATGGAGCTTACCCGTTGGTCGGTGCAGTCGTGCTTCAAAGCGGTGCCACCCTGCACGAGGCGTTGCAGGGTGATACGGATGGCCGCCCCGGCGCTGCTGTCGATCCCATTCTGCTGGAGCGCCTCGGCTTGAAGATCGGTGATCGGTTCCGGCTGGGTGACCTCGAGGTGCGTGCCACCGCAGCCATCGTGTCGGAGCCCGACAGCCTCTCCGATCGCCTCACTTTCGGGCCGCGCATCTTTCTGGCCATGGAGGCGCTGGAGAAGACGGGGCTGGTCAAGCCCGGTTCGCTCGTGCGCTGGCGATACGCACTCAAGGTCGGCGCCGCGTCCGGCTCCACGCTCTCCGGTGACGAGGCGGCCCGCATCGATACCTTCACCCAGGCCGTCAAGCGAGACATGCCCGAGGCCGGGTTCAGCGTGCAGGATCGGCGCGATCCACGCCCGCGCGTGCGGCGCACGCTGGAGCGGCTTCAGCAGTTCCTCACCTTGATCGGTTTGACCGCCTTGCTCATTGGCGGTGTCGGCGTCGCCAACGCGGTCCAGTCTTTCGTCGATCGCCGCCGCAAGGTCATCGCAACGATGAAAAGCCTGGGCGCACCGCAGAAGCTGGTATTCCAGATCTTCCTCGCGCAGATCGCGATCGTCAGTCTGGTCGGTATCGCCATCGGTTTGGCGCTCGGGCTCATCGTACCCGTTTCACTGCACTCGCTATATGCTGACGTTCTGCCCTTCGAGACGCAGCTGACGATCACGCCGGCGAGCGTCGCAGTTGCAGCAATCTACGGGATGCTGGTCGCGCTGCTGTTCGCGCTGTGGCCCCTCGGACAGGCCGAACTGGTCCCGCCAGCGGTGCTGTTCCGCGATGCCGTCGCCGAGCGGCGCGGCTGGCCGCGTCCCTATCTTGTGGCCCTCATTGCGGCAATCGCGGCACTGCTGGTGCTGTTTGTCGTGATGACATCGGAATCGCAACGCATAGCACTCTACTTCGTCGCCGGCCTGACACTGGTCTTCGCGCTATTCTGGGCGCTTGGAGCGTGGGTCACATGGTTCGCGCGGCGCGTTCCCCGGCCTGCGCTCCCCGAACTGTCGATCGCCCTCGCCAATCTGGGAGCACCCGGCGGTTTGACGCGCTCCGTCGTGCTCTCTTTGGGGGCAGGACTGTCGCTCCTGGTCGCCGTGGCACTCGCAGACTCTTCGTTGGTGCGCGAGATCTCCAGCCGGCTGCCTGAGAATTCGCCCAATTACTTCCTGCTCGACATCCCTAAGGACGACTACGACCGCGTGGTCGGCATTGTGAGGGGCGTTGCGCCGGACGCGGCCATGGCGCGCGCGCCGATGCTGCGCGGGCGTGTCGTGTCGCTGGGCGGCCGCCCGGTCGATCAGATCAAGGCGCCGCCCGAGGCCGAATGGGTGCTGCGCGGCGATCGCGGGCTGACGTACTCCGACGAGGTCCCCGAAGGCTCGACCGTGACCAAGGGAGAGTGGTGGGGCAAGGACTATTCCGGCGAGCCTCTGGTGTCGTTCGAGGCCGAACTTGCCGGCCAGCTCGGCGTAGACGTGGGCGACATGGTGACGGTCAACGTGCTCGGTCGCAACGTTTCCGCCCGCATCGCCAACCTGCGCGAGGTCAACTGGGAGAGCCTCGCTATCAACTTCGTCATGGTCTTCTCGCCCAACACGCTCTCCGCCGCCCCACACAATGTGCTGGCGACCGTCACCTTGCCCAAGGACACCTCTCTGTCGCGTGAGGCCGAAGTGGCCCGCGCCATCGGCCGCGCCTATCCGACCGTCACGGCGATCCGGGTGAAGGACGCCATCAATGCGTTCGGTGCCGTGTTCGGCAAGATCATGGCCGCCGTGCGGGTGGCCGGATCTGTGACGCTGGTTGCCGGCGCGCTGGTGTTGGCTGGTGCTCTGGCCACCGCGCAGCGCCGCCGGATTCTCGAGGCCGTCATCTTCAAGGCGCTCGGCGCCACACGGCGGCGCATTCTGTCCGCGCACATTCTCGAATACGTCTTGATCGCGCTGGCTACCGCAGGGTTTGCCGTCGCCTTCGGCGCGATTGCCGCCTGGGTCGCCCTGGAACAGGTGATGGACGTCGCCTTTGCCTTCTCGTGGAGCGCCGTTGCCCAGGCCCTGGCCTTGGCCAGCGGACTGGTCGTTGTCTTCGGCGGCCTGGGCACGCTCCAGGTTTTGCGGGCCCGCCCCGTGCCGTACCTGCGATCGGAATAACCGATCAACACCGTGCCATACCCCTTAAGATGCTGTGAACGCTCGAAGAATTGTTGGGCCTGGCATCTTGAGAATTCGTACATCACGACTTGAAAGTGATTTCCGCTGCCTACATATTCATGGTGCAATTCCGGACACTGAACCGGCTGAAAGGGAAAAACTACGATGGCTCAATACGATAGGTACGCACGTCCGGCTGGCGGTGTCGCTCGCGACGTTGGCCGCATGGACGAGGGCCTGCGGTCCTTCATGCTCGGCGTCTACAATTACATGATGCTGGCTGTGGCACTCTCGGGTGCCGTCGCATATGGCCTTTACACCCAGATGGTGACGACCGATCCGGCGATGGCTGCCGCGACGATCAAAGGCGGCATGATGCTGACGCCGCTCGGCCAGACCATCCTGCTCTCGCCACTGAAATGGGTGCTGGCGCTCATGCCGCTCGCCTTTGTGCTGTTCATGTCCTTCGCCCGCACCAGCGCGGCGACGGCGCAGCTCGTCTTCTGGGCGTTCGCGGTCGCCATGGGCCTGTCGATGTCGACGATCTTTGTTGTCTTCAAGCTCGGCTCGATCGCGCAGATGTTCTTCATCACGGCGGCCGCCTTTGGTGCCCTGAGCCTCTATGGCTACACCACCAAAAAGGACCTGTCGGGTTGGGGTTCGTTCCTGATCATGGGCGTGGTGGGCATCATCATCGCCATGATCGTGAACATCTTCCTGGCGTCCAGCGCGCTGCACTTCGCGATCTCGGTGATCGGTCTTCTGGTCTTCGCCGGCCTGACCGCTTACGACACGCAGCGCCTGAAGGACGAGTACGCTTTCGCGTCGACCCAGGGCGGTGAAGCGATCAAGCGCGCATCGATCTTCGGTGCCCTGAGCCTGTACCTGGACTTCGTCAACATGTTCCAGTTCATGCTGTCGCTGTTCGGCGCACAGAATGAGTAACCCGATCTGACAAGATCAAAGCGAAGGGCCCCGCCGACAGCGGGGCCCTTTTGCATTGTGGTCGTTTTGAATTGTTGAGCCGGCCCCGATGATCTGCAGGGACAAGGTCAGCCCAAAGCCAAGCCCGAGCGCCGATCGTCTCTTCGCGCAGTGCTTCCGGACCCCGAAATCGGCGGTCTTTAAAGACCTGGTGTTGCGTTTGGCACTGACGCTTGGCAGACCACCTCGCAGCAACCGGGGACCAAGCGTCAGTGACGCAACACTAGCGTGCCGATTGAGGAGGCAAACGGCTAAGGAGCAACCCTAGTAGAAGTTGCGCGCGAAGACCTCAAAGGCGGAACCGCCGCGCGGAGCGCCATGGGCGTTGCGCCCCACACCCCAGATCTCATTGCGGGTAACGCCAACCGAAATCTTTTTGACTGGCGATACCATGGCAGGCTCATCATCCTCGGGTAAGCGCCCGGGCAGACCTCGCTTCGTCTTGCTGTAAAGGACTGGTTTGCGGTCACGACGTAGCTTGAACCTGGCAGGCGCAGGTGTCGGCTCGCCATCCGGGCGCTCCAGCGACGACTTGGCTGGAATTGGCGGCAGGCGGACCGGCTCTGGCAAAGCGATACGATTGCCATCGGTTCCCGGCCCGGGTTGCAGCGCGGCGATCTCTGCGGAGGGTTGGACGTGTTCCAACAGCGTGCGCTTGCTGCCACGTCGGACGCTACCTGCCGCTGTGTCAGTGGCAGGTGCTACCGGACGGCCTACGGCTTCGGGCACCTCAACAGCGCTGGTCGTGATCTGGGGTGCAAGGGGTGCAACTTCGACACGAGGTGGCGCGTGCACGGCGAGCGGAATTCGAACCGTACCGGTGCGCGGCGAGGCCTTTGCAACCACGCGGGTCGCGTAGCGCGACCGCAGGCTCGTCAGTTCGGCCATGTCGACCAGCTTGCCCGCAGCCAGTTTTTCTTCAAGGGCATACATGCGGTGACGTTCACGCGAGGCGACTTCCCAGGGCTTCGCCTTGCACGTGCAGCCTTCCACCGCTCCCTTCCGGAATTGAAAGGCGGATGGCAGTGCCAGGTAGGAGTGACCGGAGCGGTCGCGCATCATGTCCGGCGTGCCGCCCGGATTTGGGAAAACGAACAGGCGCGCGGGCATGCCGCAACGGGAGGCGCAGACCGCCTCGTCGCGCGCGAAGTGACGGCGCGTTGTCGCAAAGCTGATGGGAAAATATGCCCCATCGCACAGGCGCACGCACATCGTCTTGAAGGTGGTGCGATCGCTGTGATGCCAGGGCGAGGCGTCGTCGGTGACGATCCGTTCGTCCACCGCCCGCTTGAGATCGTCGATCGTTTCGCGATCGGCGCGCTCGAACAGCATCGGCGACGTCCGGGCATGATCGAAGGCATCAGATTCGACGTGGACAGGCTCGCGCCTGGGATCGTGGGGTTCGACCCGCAGCACGCGGGGCGTTGCTTCGAAATTTGCCCTGGCCTCGCGGATGGCGGCGACCTCGGTGACAGCCTTGGCCACATTGAGGGCCGTGCCCGCGCTCTTTTCCGCTAGCGTGACGATGCCGAAGACACCAGTCCCGACAACCGAAAGGTAAACGGCCAACGCGATCAGCGCGTTGAGCCAAAACCCATCGCTCTGCCGTTTTGGGGACGTCACGCCCGTACTCCTACTTACTCGAACTCAACTCTACTCAGTCAGCACCACGACTTGCTCAGCAAGCGGTCAACCGACCGTCTCAAACGTCCAAACATCTAAATTTTGGATCGATCAATCAGGTCATTGTGGTGAAAAACTCAGCCCGCGAATTAGCTTTATGCGGCTTTTACCGCGGCGCGCCAATCAGAAAACGTCGCAATCGAGCGCCCGGCCTTAATCTTTGCTAACGCGGAGCGAGGCGAATCGCTCCATCCAGGCGGATGCCACAACCGTTCAGCATGACGTTCTCAGCGATCTGGACGACCAGATGACCGAATTCATCGGGATCGCCCAGGCGGCTTGGAAACGGGACCTGGGCGGCCAGCGCGGCCTTCGCCTCATCGGGCAGCGTGTCGAACATCGGCGTGCCGAACAGGCCCGGCAGGATGGCGACAGAGCGAATGCCTTCTCGGGAAAGGTCGCGGGCCAGCGGCAGGATCATCGAGAGTACGCCGCCCTTGGACGCGGAATAGGCGATCTGGCCCATCTGCCCTTCCTCGGCAGCCACCGAGGAGGTCGAAACGATCACGCCGCGTTCGCCATCGGGCGAGATCGGCGCCACCGACATCATGCCGGCCGCCGAGCGGGTCGACATCAGGAAAGTACCGATCAGGTTGACGTCGATGACCTTGCGAAACGACGCCAGATCGTGTGCCTCGATCGCGCCGGTATCCTTGATGCGGCGCACCGAGCGCTTGCCGATGACGACGCCGGCGCAGTTGACGAGGATCCGCTCCTGTCCAAAGCGTTCGCGCGCCGCGGCAAGCGAGGCGTCAACACTCGTCTCGTCAGCTACATTGGTCTTGAAGAAGGCGCCGTCGACCTCCGCGGCGATGGCGGCACCGGCCTCCTCGTTGAGATCGAATATCGAGACACGCACTCCGGCCGCCGCCAGACGCCGCACCGACGCTGCACCCAGGCCCGAAGCGCCACCGGTCACGACGGCACAGATCGAATTGTCCAGTTTCATATGTTGCCCTTGCCCCGTTTCGCGTATCCGCCGCCTTACGACCGTCCCATCCCGACGGCCGAAGACTGCCCGCACCGACGCGACTTCGACGTCATGCCTTGGCTGCGAGAACGCACCTTCGCGAATCACGGCATGATTACGCGGTGCAGCATAACGCCGTAAAGACATCGTCCGAATGTGGATTAACGCTCACGTACGATGCACTCGAGGTGCCCAAAGCCGGGAGCGCTATCGTCTCCGCAACCTCTCATCGAAGCATGAATGTGTTGCATACGCACCGTCGCGGCCGGGTGGCGCGCTCAAAGCGTGAGCACCACTTTTCCAACGGCCTCGCGCCGCTCAAGGATCTCGATTGCGCTCTTGATTTCATCCAACGGATAGGTGCCGTGGATGCGCGGCTTGAGACGGCCTTCGGCAATCCAGGCGAGCAAGTCGCGCATGTTGGCGCGGTGGCCTTCGGGATCGCGCTTGACCGAACTGCCCCAGAATACGCCGAGGACGTCGCACCCCTTGAGCAACACCAGATTGAGCGCGAGCTTGGGGATTTCGCCTGCCGCGAAGCCGACCACGAGATAGCGCCCCTGCCAGGCGATCGCGCGCAAGGCGGGTTCGACGAAGGGCCCTCCGACGCAGTCGTAGATCACGTCAACGCCGGCACCGCCGGTCGCATCCTTCAGTGCCGCTTTGAGATCGCCTGCCGCATAGTCGACCAGCACGTCGGCGCCGTGGGCTTGCGCCACTGCAAGCTTCTCCGGCGAGGAGGCGACGGCGATGACACGGGCACCCATCAGCTTGGCGATTTCGACGGCGGCCAGGCCTGCACCACCCGAAGCGCCCAGGACCGCGACGGTTTCGCCGGGCTGCAATCGCGCGCGATCGCGCAGGCCGTGAATGGCCGTTCCGTAGGTGATGGCGATCCCCGATGCGACTACGTCGTCGACGGCATCGGGAATGGGCACGCAACTTTCTGCGGCTACCGCGCCTTCCTCGCGCGCACCGCCCCAGCCCAGATAGCAGGCCACACGCATACCGGGCATGAGGTCTTCGACGCCCGGACCAACAGCGGCGATGACGCCTGCGATCTCACCGGAGGGCGAGAACGGCAGCTCGGGCTTGTGCTGGTACTTCCCGCGGGTGATGAGCGTATCGAAGAAGTTGAGCGCGGCGGCATGCACGCGCACGACCACCTCACCGGTGCCGGCTTTCGGGGAGGGCAGATCCTCCAGGACCAGGGCTGCGGGGCCATCGAGGCTCTTGCAGAGCACTGCCTTCATATGAAACCACCTGTTCAAGACCAGTTTTTTTCGTGTAGGCACGGGGGACTTCTGGCATCCACCAGAGACCATGCCGGGCAGTAAGCAAACGGCGGGACTCGTGTCGAGGCTCGCTATGGTGCAAGGCTACTTGCTCTATCGCGGTGTTCCTTTACCGCGTGTTTGCGCCCGATAACACCGAAAGGTCCAGGATTCCATGCCGCCTGCCAACTGGCCTCCGACAGCACGGGGATATTTCGCGATCGGGGCGGAACGCATGTCGAAGGCACTCAACCTCGGCAACCTGATGCGCTCCGCTCATGGCTTCGGCGCGAGCTTCACGTTCACGGTCGGCGCCACCTATCGGGCGCTGGAGGCGCGCGCGGACACGTCGAAGGGCCAATGGCATCTGCCGCACTACAACTGGTCGAGCATCGAGGAGATGGCTCTGCCGCAGGGTTGCGTGCTTGTGGGAATCGAATTGATCGACGAGGCCATCGACCTTCCGAGCTTCCGTCACCCCTTGCGCGCGGCCTATGTGTTAGGTCCGGAAAAAGGCTCGCTGTCGCCGGAGCTGCTGGCGCATTGCCAACATGTCGTAAAAATACCGACACGGTTCTGCGTCAACGTCGCCATGGCCGGCGCAATCGTCATGTACGACCGCGTGCGCTCGCTGGCGCACTTCGCAGACAGGCCTCTCCGAGCGGGCGGTCCGGATATCCCCGCTTCAAGGCAACGCGATCAGCGAAAAAATTCCACCACCGGGTGACATTGCGAACATGATTCGGCTATAGGTTTTGCACGCCCGAACGACAACCGATGGAAAGATGGACTAAAAGCGAATGACTTACTGGCCCTCGACATGTCGTCCGACCGCAGTCGTCTCGATCATTGCGGTATTATTCTGCGCAACTACTGCACAGGCCGCAAAACTTGTCGACAAAGCCGGCGACTGGTCGATGTTTGTACATGACGCCGCGCAGAAGAAGATCTGCTTTATTGCATCCCAGCCGTCATCCAGTTCACCCAAGGATGCCAAGCGCGACCAGCCGTTCTTCTATGTCTCCGCCTGGCCGAAGGACGGCGTGAAGTCGGAAGTTTCGGTGCTGCTGGGCTATCCGGTCAAGAAGGGCAGCGATGTGTCGGTGACCATCTCGTCGAACACGTTCAAGCTGTTTTCTCAAGGTGACAAGGCGTTCGTTGCCGATCCCACCGAAGAGCTCAAACTGATCGATGCGATGAAGCGCGGGTCGACGATGGAAGTTGCCGCGACGGCGGAAGCGGGTTTTGAGACGACTGACACGTATTCCCTGTCGGGCGTCACGGCTTCGATGAAGAATCTCGACACCAAGTGTGATTGAGGCACGGCCTCTGGTCCACGAGACACGCCTTTCAACCTGAACCGCGGCGGGCGCGCAACTGGATGTAGAGCGCGCCTTCGCCGCCGTGATGCAGGGCGGCGGTCGTATAGCTGACGACGAGCGGCCGCAGATCCGGCTCGGCCAACCAGCGCGGCACGCTGCGGCGCAGGACGCCACGCCCTTCTCCTAGATGTACCGGTGCAGCGGGTTCATGATCGCCAGCGGCGCGGCCCTTGCCGGTGATCACCAGAACCCAGCGCAAACCGCGCGCCTGACAGCCGCCGATGAATGAGCGCAACGCCCAATGCGCCTCATCCTGGCGCATACCATGCAGGTCGAGACGCGCTTCGATCTCGATGCGGCCGGAGCGGATACGTCGCACGGCCTTGCGATCGAAATCGGCGAGCGGCGGTGTCTTCTGGCGTGTGGGATGAGGCAGATGGGGCGGCGCGAGGGGACCCGACTGGGCAGGCTTACGCTTCTTGCGAGCTGCAGCGGTTTCGGACAGGCTGGATTCGCTCTTCAACTGCTGCTGCAAAAGGCTGACAGCGCTTTCGCTTGCGCTGAGCGGGTCAAGACCGGGAATATCAGGCACGCGGGACTTGGCGCGGCGTGGTGCGGATATGCTTCGCGCGACATGGT
>CAZDNY010000035.1:0-7074 GCA_964506885.1 uncultured Hyphomicrobiaceae bacterium
GACAACCGGACCGGCAACCCGGGGGTCGAAGGGGGCCGCCGCAACCATCCGTCAATGGTCAACCTGGATGACTTGGGCATCGGTCTCGGCAAGGTTTTGAAAAACCGAACAGGTCCCGGTGCCCGCCTCCGGCCGGGCCAGCGCCGCGTCATTGGTTGCTGAGCCAACACCTGCTGACCGCCCGGCGCAGGCCCGCGCATCACGAAAACATCCAGCGGCAAAATCAGCGACGATGTGCCTCGATCGAGATCTGCGTCATGAACAGATGATCGTAGCGGCCTCCGCTGAGCACCGAAAACATCCGCGTGCGTGGCGAGAACGGGGTCACCGGGCGCACCCTGTCGACCGTGAACCCGGCCTCGTTGAACATCGCAACAAAGGTGTCCGGCGTGAACCAGCGCATGTGCGTGCGGTCGAACACGCCTTTGTCGGCCAGCGGGAAGCGTCCCTGCGCCAGTTCACGGATCACACGCCAGTGCGAAACGTTGGGTGAACTCGCCAAGACCAGCCCACCCGGTCGCACGAACCGCGACAGCTTGTCGAGCACCGACCAGGGCTCGCGCAGGTGTTCGAGCACCTCAGACAGGATAAGCGCGTCGAACTGCGCGGGTTGCCAGTCGAACTCGATCTGCTCCACGTCGCCGACGATAACCTCGCTCAACACTTCGCGCGCTGTTGCCGCAGCGCCTTCGAAAAGTTCGACACCGACATAGTGCCCGGCCCGCCCGCGCTTCAGCGCCAGCGCCCCGGTCGCTCCCGTGCCGCAACCGATCTCCAACACCGTGGCCGTGGGGTCGAGCGGCAAACGGTGCACGTAATCGACGCGCGCACGATCGAAATAGTTGCGCGCCTTTGTTTCATAGCTGGCTGCAAAATCCGGCACCCCGGAAAGGCTCTTGCTCGTCACGCGACACCTGTTTGAGAACGGATTTACCAAAACGATGCGCCGAAGTTTATTCCAGCAACTTTAATGACCCGTCTAAATTTGCCGCCTCCAGCCAAAAACGACAATTTTCGGAAAAACAAAACAATGCGAAACGCCTCATTAAAGTCAATGAACGGAAATTGAATAGAAATTTCCCTTTTCCATTAAACCGAAATTTAGCCTGTTGCGCGCTTAATGCGTCTGTTCAGGGCATTCATCGCCCCGAAAAGTGCGTATTTGCGTTTACAGGAAGCCATGTACCAGCGTCTTCCCACCCACAAGGCCCTTGCCGCCTGCGCCGCGACAGCCCTCGTCGCGACGCTCGCTGCATCCTGCGCGTCCGCACCAGCAATTGAAGCGCAGTACCATCCGACGGCGAGCCACGACATTCAGCGCACCTACCGCCTGGGCGTCGGCGACAAGCTCAAGATCGTCGTATTCGGCGAGGAAAACCTGTCCGGGCAGTTCGAGGTGAATGCCTTGGGCCAGGTTTCAATGCCGCTGGTCGGGGAAATACCCGCCGCCAATCGCCCCATTGCGCAGTTTCGCGATGCGATCGCGAAGCGCCTGTCCGACGGCTACCTCAAGAACCCCCGCGTCACCGTCGATATCTTGAATTACCGGCCGATCTACGTTCACGGCGAGGTCAAGAGCGGCGGCGAGTTCCCGTTCAAATCCGGGTTACGCCTGCGCGATGCGATCGCTTTGGCCGGCGGCTACACCTACCGCGCCAACCAATCCTATGTCGCCATTTTCCGCGAGGGCCACGGTGAAATGAACGTTCCCATGTCGGCCCGCTTCACGGTCATGCCTGGCGACAACATTCGCGTTCCCGAACGCTTCTTCTAGGCCCCCTCAAAAGTCTCCAGGACCGCAACCCCAGCCGAGAAAAACGAACAACCGAAGAATGTCGAAGGTAGCAAATACGCAGGTCGCAACACCCAGGAGCCGGCATGGCATCCTGGTCGGTGTGACGACCGCATGCGCCTTCTATGCCGCCACATCGTTCGCCGCCCTTGCGCTCGATCTGGACGGCACCGAGGGTCTCATCACCGAGACCATCGCCAGCCGCGAACGCCTGAAGGACTACGACAATATCAAGATGTACGGCGCCGAGCGGGTCGGCGACCGCGACCGCAGCTACGCCATGCCCGATGGCATCCGCGCCGGCAACTACCGGATATTTCCGTCCATCGGCGCCACGGTCGTCTACGATGACAACATCTTCCGTTCCGACTTGCGCAAGGAGTCCGATTGGCGCTCGGAACTCACGCCCTCACTCAAATTCCAGTCGCAGCTGCCCCGCCACGTACTGGACTTGTCGCTCGACGGAAAGATCGTCAACTACCTGGAAAACACCGACCAGGACTATGCCAGCGTGCGCGCCAAGCTCGACGGCGCCTTGCACTTCGATCACGCGCATACTTTGTCGGTCAGCGTCCTTTCGGGGCTGGAGCACGAGGAACTGGGCGAAATCTCCACGCCGCTCAGTGCCGCCGAACCGATCCCCGTCTTTCATAACCGTGCCAGTGTCGGCATTACCCGCGACGTCGGTCGTCTCTATGGCACGCTCATGGGCACCTTCGAGAGCTGGGACTATTCCGACGTTCGCCGCGAAACACGCTTCGACGATCCTCTGGCACCCCCGCTGCCCGCACAGATCGATCAGGACTATCGCAACACCAAGCAGTTCTCGACGGCGCTGCGCTTCGGCTACAGATTCTCGCCCGGCTTCGAATTCGTCGGCAAGATCCGCGGCCTGCGCGACCTCAATCGCGGCAACGATCTTTATGACCGCGACGCCTATGGCTACGAGGCCATGGCCGGTCTGGCCTTCGAGACCTCACCCTTGCTGCGCTGGCGCATCTTGGGCGGCTACGGCTTTCGCGATTTCGAACAGGACGACATCGAGGATGTCTCGACCGGGCTGCTCGAGGCCCAGGTGCAATGGCTGCCGACCGAATACATGACCTTCACCGGCATCGCCACACGCCAGATCATTGCCGCCGACGCCGTGCAGGACGCCGGCCGCATCGAGACCAAGCTGATTGGCCGCCTCGACTACGAGATCTGGCACAACGCCGTATTGAACCTCGCTGTCGAATACTCTGACGCAGAGTTCGTCGGCGTCGCCCGCCGCGATCAGACAATCGCCGGCCGCATCGGCCTCGACTACTACCTGAACAAGAACTGGCTGCTCAGCCTGGGCTACGAGCACGCCATCAGGGAATCCACCGAACAAGCCTTCGACATGACCCGCAACCGCGTCACCGTCGGCGCCAAGTTGAGGTTCTAGACCAACATGAGCGAGATGCAGCACAACACACAGGAAAGCAGTGGCGGCGCCTTCAGCGTCGACCGCCTCCTGTCGGCTGTGCGCCGGCGCATCAAGATCGTCATCGTCATGCCGATCATTGCCGCCGTCCTCAGTACCGCATTCGCACTCAGCCTTCCCAACCGCTATGACGCGTCCTCGGTCGTGCAGATCGATCCGCGCAAGAAGACCATCTCCAACCTGGAGGGCGTGCTCTCCGAGCTCAAGGCCGACGCACCAACCGTCGACAGCGAAGTCGAGATCATCGCCTCGCGCTTCATCGCGCTCAAGGTCATCGACATTCTGAAGCTGCGCCAGGATCCGGAATTTTCGCGCCCGCCCATGTGGCAGCGCATGCTGACCACGTTCGGTCTGCGTGATCCCGAATTGCCCGAGCCCACGCCCCATGCCGTGGATCTCGGTCCGACCGTCAACGTCGACCCCATCACCGGCATGCTGGGCCCCGACCAGCCCGGCAAGACCCACCCCGCGCGCGACGAGGTCGCCGTTGCCTTCGCCGAGCGCCTGAAAGTCACGCGCATCCGCAAGACCTTGCTCATCGACATCAGGTTCTCTGCAGAGAGCGCCGTCAAGGCGGCCAAGATCGCCAACACCATCGCCGAGGTCTATCTGGCCGAGCAGCTCAAGCAGAAGCACGAGGTCACCGACCACGCCGCCAGGCTGCTCGAACAGAAGCTCGACACCTTGCGCGCGGAAGTCACCGAAGCCGAACGCCGTGTCGCCGCGTACAAGGCCGAAAACGACATCTTCGATTCTGAAGGTCAGATCCTCGGCGAAAAGCAGCTTGCGCGCCTGATGGAGCAGACCGTCATCGCACGCAACAACACTGCCGAGGCGCGCGCCAAATTCGAGATGGCCAAGCGTCTGGCCAGCGAAGGCGGCGATTTCGGCAACCTCGACGACGTGTTGCAGAGCCACACGATCCGCCTGTTGAAGGAGCAGTACGCCAAGGCCACCGGCCGCCTGGCCGAGCTCGCGACCCGCTACGGGCCGCGCCATCCCGAAATGCAGAAGGCGCAGGCCGAGGTCGCCGAAGCACGCGCCCAGATGGAAATCGAGATCAAGCGTCTCGTCTCCAACCTGCAAAACGAGCTGCAGGTTGCCGAGCGCCGTGAGCGCGATCTCAACGACAGCCTGAAGTCCCTCAAGGGCGAGGACGCGGTCTCCAAGACTGCCGGCGTGAAACTGAAAGAGCTACAGCGCGACGCCGACACCACAAAGGCACTCTATGAAGCGCTGCTGGCCCGCTACAAGCAGACGGTCGAAACGCAAAGCCTTCAGCTTCCCGATGCCCGTATTGTCGAGCAGGCCGACGCGCCCCTGTTCCCGGCCGCGCCCAAGCGCAAGCAGCTCGTCATTCTGGCAACCCTCGGCGGCGGCGCCTTCGGTCTCATGCTCGCCGTGCTGCTCGAGTTCCTGACGTTCGGCATCGGCCGTCCAGAGGACGTCGAGCGCGTCTTCGAACTGGCACACCTTGCCTCTCTGCCGGCCGACGCCAACAACGAACCGCAAATGAACCCGCTGCACGACCTGCGCCTGATGGTCGCCGAGCCGGGCGGGACGTTCGCAGAAGCAATTCGAGCCCTGCGCCGTGAAGTCGACGTACGCCGCGGCGACGACGGCCCCCGCATCGTCCAGGTGGCATCCAGTCTTCCCGGCGAGGGCGCCAGCAACGTCGCCTCCAATCTCGCGCTCCAGTACGCACTGACGGGCGCCCGTGTCCTGCTCGTGGACGGCGACATGCGCCGCGCCCATCTGACACGCGAGCTGGCCTCAACCCGCCGGCATGGCCTCGCCGACGCGCTGACGAATGGCTTCGCCCCCGAAATCACGATTCTGCGCGACGCCTCCACCGGCTTGTATTTCCTGCCCGCGATCGGCCCTGCCCCGACCACCCTTGCGGCTGCCGAAATCCTCTCGTCGACAGCCGCCGGCCATGCGCTGCATCGCCTCAAGTCTCAGTTCGATCTCGTCGTCATCGACGCTCCGCCGCTGTTGCCCGTTATCGACGCACGCATCCTGGCCGATCACGCCGACCAGATCGTCTTCGTGATGGCATGGCGCCGCACGCCCAAGCAGCTCGCTCGCCGCGCGCTCAACAGCCTCGGTTTCAACCAGAGCAAGCTCGTCGGCGTGGTCGTCAATCAGGTCGATCCCGAGGTCCTTGCCGAGCAGACCAGCGTTCTCACCGATCTGCGCCGCGCCATCCCTTGGCCCTCGCAGGGGCCACCCGGACGCAGGGCCGCATGACCGGAAGGCACATCGCTGCCACGGCCTGCCGACAAACACCGCACACGACTAACCCACACACACGAACAAACACGATTGAAGATCACCGGCATGAAGGCCGGGAATACCGGAGAATGACAATGAGCACCCCAGCGACAGCCATTGCGCCGCCCACAACGGCCAACGCATCGGGCACACGGCGGACCGCGCACAGGACCTCGCCCACAGTCGCGAGTGACCTCGTCGCTTTCGGTGACATTCTCGCGGTTGCTGCAGGCGCCTTGCTTCCCGCCTTCATCTACAATTACTTCGGCGACGTGCCGGCGAATTGGGCCATGACGATCCAGGCCGGCCTCATTGCCGGTTTCATTGCCCAGCTCTGGTTCCGCAATGCCGGCATGTACGACACCGAAAAGCTGCACGACCTGCCGCAAAAGCCGCTCCACCTGCTGACCGGAACCTCGGTCGCGATTGCTGCCGTCATCGGCTTTGCAATGCCGATCCTTGCTCTGCATTGGCACGTGACGGTCTGGTTCGTCTCGTGGCTATCGGCCAGCTTCACGCTCATTCTCATGACGCGCGGCATCTCGCACGCTGTCCTGGCCCGAATGGCCGCCGCAGGACGTTTCGACCGCTCAGTCGCCGTCTTCGGCGCCGGATCGATCTCCCGCCGCGTCCACGATCACCTCAAGGGCAGCGCATCCGGGATCAACTTCCTCGGCGTTTACGACGATCGCGCTGGCGAGGATCGCATCAATCCTGAAGGCCTCGAAGTGACTGGCAAGCTCGAAAACCTGCTTGCCGAAGCCTACGCCGGCAATGTCGACGACATCATCATCGCGCTTCCGCAGTCGGCAGAGAGCCGCACCATCTCGATCGTGCGCAAGCTCGAGCAGGCCCCCTGCAACGTCCACGTCGTCACCCACCTGGCGTCCGACCTGATCCCGGCCCGCGAATCTTTGCGCGTGTCTCAGATCGGCGAGGTCGGTCTCATCGACGTGAAGGACAAGCCGCTGTCCGGCTGGTCGCCCCTGGTGAAGCGCGCCGAGGACATCGTCGTCGCCGGCATTGGCATCATCGTTTCCTTGCCGATCCTCGCGCTCGCCGCGATCGCCATCAAGCTCGAAAGCAACGGACCGGTCATCTACCGGCAGAGCCGCCGCGGCCTGAACCGTCAGGTCATCGAGGTTCTCAAGCTGCGCACACTCACCGTCAGCGAGACTGACGAGAACATCCGCCAAGTCACGGTCGGCGACGAACGCGTCACCCGCGTCGGCCGCTTCCTGCGACGCACCAGCATCGACGAACTGCCGCAATTCTGGAACGTGCTCAAGGGCGAGATGTCGATTGTCGGCCCGCGACCGCACGCTCTCGTCCACGACGAACAGTTCAGCGGAATGCTCGAAGATTACGCCAATCGCCATCAGGTCAAACCCGGCATCACCGGCTTGGCACAGATCAAGGGCCTGCGCGGCGAAACCCGCACGCCCGAAAGCATCAAGGCACGCCTGGAGCAGGACATGGCCTACGTCCGCTCCTGGTCCTTGTGGCTGGACATCAAGATCATCGCCAGAACGCTCATCGT
>CAZDNY010000035.1:7174-13066 GCA_964506885.1 uncultured Hyphomicrobiaceae bacterium
TCCGCTCCTGGTCCTTGTGGCTGGACATCAAGATCATCGCCAGAACGCTCATCGTGGTTTTGACGGGCAAGAACGCACACTAGAGCATGTTGAGCCGAAGCGTGAACGGTTCGGCGTGAAAAACATGCCCAAAATGGAAAGACCAGACCGCATTCGCGTTTCCAGAAAACATGAACGCAGTCTAGCAGACCAACGGAATCCGGACGACTTCGAACAAGTCCGGGGAGGCGCGGGTCAGACCGGGGCGGCACGTACTGCCCCGGTCACCCGAAGCGCCAGGCAGACAAAGAGCAGGACCCAAGAGCAACAGACATGACGCGCACAGCGACAAAGGTGCCGATACCCGTCGTGCTGATCCTGTTGAGCTTCCTTTGCCCGACGGAGTTCTCGCTCTATTTGGGCGGCCTGCGCCTGCCGCCGCACCGTCTTGCCCTGCTCATGCTGCTGCCGTTGGCGTTTGCCAAAATTCTCAGCTCCCGCGATCAGCGCCTGCGCGCCTTCGACGTCTTCTTCATCCTCTATGGCGTTTGGACCGTCTGGGTCTACTACCTCCACAGCGGACACGAAGGTTTCGTCTACGGCGGCTCTCTCGCCCTGGAGGCGCTCGGCGGCTACTTCGTCGCGCGCGCCTACGTGCGCACCACCGAGCAACTACGCGCCACCATGCGCGCCTTCATCACCGCGGTCATCGTAGCCGGCCTGTTCGCGCTGCCCGAGACCCTCTTGGGCCAGACCTACGTCCACAACTTCCTCCACAAGATGACGGGGTATTATCATCCCGTTGGCGTGGAGACGCGTCTCGGCCTGACGCGCGCCTACGGCACCTTCGACCACCCCATCCACTACGGCACGTTCTGCGCAGCGCTCCTGGCCATCTTCTGGTTCGCCGAGCCCCGCGCCATGAAGCGCAAGATCAACTCGGTCCTGATGGCCTTCGCCACGTTCCTCGGCCTGTCCTCGGCACCCATGCTGTGCCTGGGCCTGCAGGGCGGCATGCTCGTCTGGGATCGCGTCACCCGCACCATCAAGGGCCGCATGGCCCTGACGCTCGCTGGCATCGCCGGCGTGTACATCGGCATGTCGCTTCTGTCGAACCGCTCACCCATCGCCTTCATCGCCACCGGCATGACACTCGACCCCTGGACCGGCTTCTACCGGCTGCAGATCTGGGAGAACGGCATGCTCAACGTCTGGGCCAACCCCTGGACCGGCATCGGGCTCGCAGACTGGGAACGCCCCTGGTGGATGATCTCCGACACGGTCGACGCTTTCTGGCTGGTCATCACCATGCGCCAGGGCATCCCGGCCTTCCTGTTGCTGGCCATTGCCATCGTCCTGCTCGGACGCGATATCATGAATCGCCGTATGCGCCACACCGACGGCCAGGCGCAGAAGATCGCGCTCGGCTGGATGATGTCGCTGATCGCACTGTCGCTGGTCGGCGCCACCGTCCACTACTGGAACGTGCTGCACACCTATTTCTTCTTCTTCATCGGCCTGGGGGCCTGGATCGCCGATCCGACACGCGCGGCCCTGGCGAGCTTCGCCACCGCCGACCGGACAGAGCCGGCCAAGGCGTCCCACAAACCTTCGAACCGGCCCGAACCGGTCTATGGCAGGCCCTACGGCCACCCCGCAATGGCGCGCAACACCGGCTTCAGGGGCCGTCCGTACGGAATGGCACACTGACCACGATAGCGCTTTGCAAGCGCCGTCCTGTTTCGAGATGGCTAAATAATCTCGCAAGCGAGCGCGTTCGCGCAATTTACGCAGCCGCGCGCGCCGCCGCCACAGCCGCTGCATCATCCATCGACAACGACAACAGCACGTCAGCCAACATGTCGGCCTTTCCGTCCCACGTCTCGCAGGCGACGCGCTGACGCGCCAGTTCGCCGTCGTAGGGCGTCACCAGAGCGCGTTCGATTGCTGATGCGAATGCATCCGGCCCCTCGGCAATACTGACCAGGTCCCGCCACCCGGCCAGCGCATCGAAATCGGTCGTGACGATGGGCCGGCCGACCGCGAGGTATTCCTTAAGCTTGATCGGGTTGCACGCCTTGATCCAGTCACTGCTGTTCCAGGGCATGATCAGGCAGTCGCTGGCCGCCATATAGTCGGCAACCTCGTCATAAGGCTTGCGGCCGAGCAGATGCACGTTGGGCAGCCCACACCATCCCTCCTCCAGCGAACACCCGCCCACCATCACGAAATTGACGTGCGCCAGCCGCCGCGCCACCTCGACGAACAGCGCCGGATCGAATGTATGGGCGTCGATACCGCCGACGAAGCCGACGCGCGGACCAGCAATGCCCGCCACGTCTTCGGGGACATGGCCCTTGCCCCGGCCGGCCGCCGCAAAGCGTACGACATCCACGCCGTGCGTCACCAGCACCTGCCGCGCCACCGTGCCTGCTTCCTCCGCCATCAGGTGTGGGGCCGCATAGACGACGAGGTCGGCACGCTCTTTGAGATGCGCGATCTGCCGCGCGACGACGCTCGGATCGGCTTCTGGAAACGATTCGAAGCGATCGGTGCGTTGCATCACCACATGAACCGCCTCGAAGCTGTCGGTCAGGGCCGCACCCGCCGGGCAATGCACCCACAGCAACGGCCGGCGAATGCCGGCACGCGACGCTGCCAGCCGGATCTGAGGTGCCAGCGCCCAGTTCGACAGCCGCTGGCCGGTTTCGCCAGGCACCGAGAACGGGGAGAACACCCAGAACCCGGGCTCCACCTCGACGAGCCCGCGCGCAAGGCTCCGCAGCTTGCGCCCGATGCGCGCAGCAAACAGCTTGTTGTCCTTGAGGCTGGGCACCCGGACCCCAAGCGAATTGACGAACAGCACCGGCCAGCGCGCCGCAAGGCGCCGCATGATCTGGAAATCGAAATGGCCGCGATTGTGGTACCACCAGTCCTCGCCGCCGATGCAGATGATACCGTCGAACGCTGCCCCGCCCGCGTCGACGCGTGCCTCATGACCTGCCTGATGCCGGCGCTCTGCCATTTACACCACCTTGTGAATGTGTCCCCGCGGCTATTTTCTTCACCGACCATTAAGCTTCCCTTGCCGCCGGAACGAAAAGCGAGATCCCCCGCCCCATCCCGGCCATCGGGTTGCCGCGGCAGCCTTAACGCCGGATTAGCTCTGCCTTGCTAGGGTCTCGGCTGTGGCGTGCGCACCGCGGGCGCCCGACCGGTTCAATGCGTTTTGACCAGACACGAGCGAAGCAGTCATGGGCGCCGCCCCCCATCCCGAAATCTCGATCCTGATCGTGTCCTACAACACGCGCGAGCTGACGCTTGCAGCGATTGATGCGGTGGCGCGCGAAACCCGCACCGCGCACGAGATCATCGTCGTCGACAACGCCTCCTCCGATGGCTCGGCCGAGGCGATCGCCGCCCATCCGGCCGGTCCCCGTCTGATCGCCTTGAACGAGAACATCGGATTTGGCCGCGCCAACAATCTCGCAGCCCGTCATGCCCGCGCCGACATGCTGCTGCTGCTCAATCCCGACACCGTGGTCCTCTATCACGCCATCGACCAGCTTCTCGATTTCGCACACCAGAACCCACGCGCGCGGATCTGGGGCGGACGAACGCTGTTTGCCAACGGCGATCTCAATCCCTCCTCGTGCTGGCAGCGCATCACCTTGTGGAACACCTTCTGCCGCACCAGCGGACTTGCCGCGATCTTCCCGCGCTCCGGGTTCTTCAATCCTGAGGCCCTCGGCGGCTGGCCCCGCGACAGCGTCCGCTCGGTGGACATCGTCTCGGGCTGCTTCCTGATGATCTCCCGCAGCTTCTGGCGCGAGCTTGGAGGCTTCGACCCGACCTTCTACATGTACGGCGAGGAAGCCGACCTGTGCCTGCGCGCCCGCACTGCCGGTGCCCGGCCGGCCGTCACGCCCGCTGCCACCATCGTCCACTTCGGCGGCGCCTCCGAAACAACGCGCGCCGCGAAGATGATCAAGCTGCTCGCCGCGAAGATCTCGCTGATCGATCGCCACATGCCCGCATGGCAAAGACCGCTTGCAAGGGCCCTGATGCGCGCCTGGCCGCTGTCGCGCCGCGCCGCGCTCGGCATCGCCGGCCTTTTCACCCGTTCCGAGAAGGTGCATCACGCCGCCGCCCAATGGCAGGGGGTCTGGCAGCGCCGTGACGAGTGGCAGAACGGTTACCCCGACCACGAGCATGCAACAAAGCCCGCGGCGCCGATGACAGCCACATCGGTCTGACGCACATCGCACGATCGAAACTCATATCCGGATAATGCCCAGGACCATCATGACCCATCGCCGCCTGACACCCACGGCCATACGGCGCCGTATCATCCGGTCCGACAACGGCGCCGATTGGCTGAGCGAACCGCGCTATACGATTGCCTCCATCATCAATGATCACAATCATCTCGAAGCCCTGCACCGCTCGATGCGCGCAGGCGGCTTCGAGGCGTCCGATTGCGAATACCTGCACATCGACAACGCTGCAGGTCCGCAGATCTGCGCCTACTCCGGCCTCAACGCCCTGCTCAACGAGGCCCGCGGTCGCTACGTGATCCTGTGCCATCAGGATATCCGCCTGTTGACCGATGCACGCAGCGAACTCGACATGCGGCTGGCCGAACTCGAGCAACACGATCCCGACTGGGCGCTGGCTGGCAACGCCGGCGGTGTCGCGGCGGGACAGCTCGCGATCCGTATCACCGATCCGCACGGCGCCAATCGCCGCGTCGGCACGTTTCCCGCCCGCGTCATGAGCCTCGATGAGAACTTCATCATCGTTCGCCGCGAGGCCCGGATCGGCTTCTCCAACGACATGTCGGGCTTTCACATGTACGGTGCCGATATCTGCCTCAACGCCGCCACTGCCGGCTGGAATGCCTACGTGATCGACTTCCACGTCGCGCACCTGTCGGCGGGCAACAAGGATGACGCCTTCGCCAACTGCGAGAGCGCCTTCCGCAACAAGTGGTCGAACGCCTTTGCGCCACGCTGGCTCCAGACCACCTGCACGCTGATCCATTTGGCCGGCAATCCGCTGGGACAGATCGCCGGCCGCATTGCCGAGACGCCATTCCGCAAGATCTCGCGCCGCCTGCCCGGCGCCGCGGGCTGGAACAAGCCTTCAGCCGACAAAGAGGCCGGTTGAGCCGATGGCCGAGGCCCGACCAGGTTCGATCGCAAAGCGCGTCGCGGGGCAGGGCGCCATGCTCTTCTCCGGCTTTGCCCTGGCACAGTGCTTCTCGTTCGCACGTAACGCAATCGTCGCCCACTGGCTCGCCAAGGGCGATTTCGGCATCGCCGCCGCCATCCTTCTGCTGCTCCAGCTGCTCGAAACCCTGAGCGACCTCGGCGCCGACCGCCTCATCGTCCAGGCCAAGGACGGCGCCGATCCCAAGGTCGTCGCCACCGCGCAAGCAACGCTTATCGCGCGCGGCGTATTGACCGCACTGGCGCTCTTCGCGCTCGCCGCACCGATGGCGGATTTCTTCGCAGTGCCGCACGCCGCATGGGCCTTCGCCGCCGCCGCTCTTGTGCCCTTCATAAAGGGCTTCCTGAATCTCGATTCCCGCGTCGCCCAGCGCGATCTCGACAACCGCCCGCAGATCATGATCGAGGCACTGCCGCAGGCCGCCGCCCTTGCGCTCGCGGTTCCCGCGCTGATGCTGTTCGGCGACTACTCGGCCGTGCTCTGGCTGTCGGTCGCCCAAGCCCTGATCGCCGTTGCCGTCTCCCACCTGATGGCACAGCGCCGCTACGCCCTGGCGCTTGACCGCACGCACCTGAAACGCCTGATTACCTTCGGCTGGCCGATCTGGGCGAGCGCCTTCCCCTTGATCGCCGTCTACCAGGGCGATCGCATGTTGATCGGCCACTTGATCGGCATGGAAGG
>CAZDNY010000036.1:0-2932 GCA_964506885.1 uncultured Hyphomicrobiaceae bacterium
GCCCCATGATGTGCGCTTCGCCCGGGAAATGCAGCTTGCCGCGCGGCCCCAGAATGCCGATGAAAAGTGCAAGACCACCCACCGCGAGCGCCACCGTCACGAGCGTCCATGGCTCGAAACTGATGCCGCTGCCCCAGGAGTTCGCAAGGATCAGCATCGGCACGATCGCGATATCCTGCGCGATCATCACCGCGACGACGATGCGTCCCAGTTCGGTTCTGAGTTCGCCGATGTCCTCGAGGATCTTCAGCGACACCGCAGTCGACGACATGGTCACGACGAACGCCAGCAATAGAGCCTGTTGCAGCGTCCAGTCGAGCGCAGACGCAAACAGCAGCATCGCGCCAATCGCCAGCGTGAGCTGCCCCAGCACCGTCAGCGCCGCCGGCCGCAAGTCCGCGATGAACGCCTTGAGCGAGATTTCCATGCCGACCAGGAACAGCAGAAACACCACGCCTAGTTCCGCGACCAGCGGCACCGCCTCGACGCGCGGCACGAAACCGAGCACGGTCGGCCCGAGCAGCACGCCGGCAAGGATGTAGCCGACCAGCGGCGGCTGCTTGATCCGCACCATCACGATACCCGTGATAACCGCAACGAGTGTCAGGATCGCAATTGCCAGCAGATGCGGAAGCTGTTCCTCCATGCCCTCGCTCTCGTCATTCTTGCTCGTCTGTCGCCGATCCTGAGCCTACGCCCGATCAGACGGCGCAGCGTTCCCGGCTGCGTTCTCGCGCCAGTCTCCAGGCTACCCGCCGCAACGGCCCTGGAACAGGCACGAATGCGACTTCATCGAACGGACGGTAACTGCTCCGCGGCCAGGATCTCGCGTGCCGCGCTGCAGTCCGCGTTCATCTGCTCGATGAGTGCGTCGACGCTGTCGAAGCGACGGTCTGCCCGAATGAAATCCACGAAGGCGACGTCGATGTCGCGACCGTATAGATCGCCATCGAAGTCCAACAGGAAGATCTCCAGCAGTGGCCCACCGTCATCGAACGTTGGTCGCGTCCCCAGATAGGCGGCGCCCATGTGGCGCTGTGCAGGCGCCGCCCCGTGCGACCCGTCACCGAGAATTTCCACCCAGACCGCATAGATACCGTGAGCCAGCGCCGTGCCCGGCTCCAGGGCGATATTCGCCGTTGGAAATCCCATGCCCGTGCCGCGCTTGGCGCCGCCCTGAACGCGGCCTCGCACACGCCAGGCTGCGCCCAGCGCCTGGGTTGCACCGCGCACATCGCCCTGCGCCAGCTTGAGCCGGATTGCAGTGGAGGAAAAGACTTCGCCGTCTTCTGCCACCGGACTGACAACGCTGACGCCGAAGCCCAACTCCTGGCCCGCCAGCCGCATGGTCTCCGGCGTGCCCGAACGGCCCTTGCCGAAGAAGAAATCATAGCCGATGACGATGTGGCGCGGTGCCAGCCGCTCGACCAGCACCTGCTCGATGAACTGGTTGGCCGACAGCGATGCAAACGCCTTGTCGAACGTCAGCACCACCACGACATCGACGCCCAGATCCTCCAGGCGCTTCAGCTTCAAGGGGAGCGGCGTGAGATGAAAATGCGGCTCGTCGGGCTGGAAGAATTCACGCGGGTGCGGCTCGAACACGATCACCCCGCCGGGCGCATCCAGTGTTGCCGCACGCTCGAGCACTTTCGCGATGAGCGCTTGGTGACCGCGATGGACGCCATCGAAGTTGCCGATTGCCAGCACCGCGCCCCGGGCCTCCTGAGGCACTTCGGACGATCCTGTAACAATCAGCATGCTCCCCCTCTCGCCTGTCGCAGCACACACCCCGAAGAGGTGCCGTTCCCGCATGATCGAAGCGCGAAAGCCGCCTGCGCAGCGGCTTGCGCGATTACCGATCACATGGCGCCCTGCGCCCTCAAGCGCCGCGCGACGGAACCATCAGCATGGCCTCGCCGACAACCACCGGCTTGCCGTCCACCGCACAAACGCATTCGAACTTGGCGCGCTTCTTCTCGGGAACCAGTTCGGTGACTTTGACTGTAGTCACCACTGTATCACCGATCTTGACCGGCGCCTTGAATTGAAGCGTCTGCGACATGTAGATCGCGCCAGGGCCGGGCATCTGCATACCGAACACCGCCGAAATGTAGGCCGCCGACAGCATGCCGTGTGCGATCCGCTCCTTGAACATCGTCTTGGCCGCGTAGTCGGCGTCCAGATGCACCGGATTCTTGTCGCCGGACACCTCCGCGAAGGCAACGATGTCGGCCTCGCTCACGGTTTTCGACAGCGACGACTCCATGCCGACCGCCAGATCCTCGATACAGTAGCTTTTCAGTGTCGACATTTCGTCAGATCCCCTTCTACTTCGCGTTGCATTGGCCCGCTCGTGTTCCGCTCCAAGCCCCCGCATGAGCCGCCCGGCGCCGGAATATGCCGATTGAGAGCGGCCGCAACACTAACGGCCACCCTCCTCTGCTGCAACGCAAATATTGCGCTGCAGCGACGGCAAAACACGCCGTCGGAGAGACCTGCGCTCCGCCGCCTTGCTGCGCCGCCCGATTGATAAGGTATTGCGCGCATCCGTCGGCGCGCCTATAAGTCGGGTCTATTCCCCCGAATTTTCATTCGATCACGACACCCCCGCGCGACCCCGCGGCCGGGGACAGGAGAAAAGCATATGAGCGACCGCAAACCGCTGATGCCGAAAGCCACGGCCGTCTGGCTGGTCGACAATACATCGCTGACATTCGATCAGATTGCGGAGTTCTGTGGTCTTCATCCGCTCGAGGTCAAGGGTATTGCCGACGGAGACGTCGCCCAGGGCATCCGCGGCCTCGACCCGGTCACACGCGGCCAGATCACCCGCGAGGAGATCGAACGCGGTGAGAAGGATTCGGCCCACAAACTCCGGGTTGCCGAAGCCGGCGTGCACGAGGGCCGTGGGCAGGGCGAGCCCCTCGCC
>CAZDNY010000036.1:2942-13007 GCA_964506885.1 uncultured Hyphomicrobiaceae bacterium
GTTCCCGAAATGCGCCGCAAGCGCTACACGCCGCTCTCGTTGCGGCAGGAAAAGCCCAACGCGGTGCTTTGGCTGCTGCGCAATCATCCCGAATTGAAGGATAGCCAGATCATCCGCCTCGTCGGCACCACCAAGCAGACGATCGCGCAGATCCGCGACCGCAGCCACTGGAACACGGCCAACCTCGCACCAAACGATCCGGTGACGCTGGGCATCTGCTCGCAGATCGATCTCGACGCGGAGGTCAAGAAGGCCGCCCGCCGTGTGGAACGCGAGCGCAAGGCCGCTGGCATCGAGGATGACAAGGCCGGCACGCTGCTGCCGACCGAGCAGACCACGGCTGCCGCAGCCGGACCGACCGCCGAGATCATCGCACCGCGCGCCGACGAGCACGTCGAGTCGGAAGCGGAAGAAGAAGCCCGCATGTTCGCACGCCTCAAGCAGATGTCCGGACCCAAAGACGAGGACGAGGACGAAGCGGCCGACGAACAGGCCAGTGAAGCCGCAGACGAAGAGACGAACGCTCCTGAAGCGGCCGACGAGGCCGCCGCCGAAGCCGAGGCAGAACCGGTTGCCGGCGACGACGCCGACAAGTCCTGAGCCCCGTCAGGCGCGTAAAACCCGATTACTCGACGCGCAAAACCTGAATCTGACAACGGGCGTGGCAGTGGCCATGCCCGTTGTCATTTCAAACACGCGAAACGACCTGTGTCGTCTCGTGCGCCGTCTAATCGGTGTTTTCATTCAGCGATGGCATCATCGCGTTGAGCGAAAGCCGGCCGCCATCTGCCCAGATCGTAGTGCCCGTCAGATAGCTCGCCTCTTTGCTCGCCAGCCACACGATCACCGCAGCGATCTCTGCAGGCGTCCCGAAGCGCCCCAACGGTGTGCGCGACAACGCCTGCTCACGTGAGACGTCGTCCTGGTAGACGTGCGCCACCATCTCCGTCTCGACCGTTCCCGGCCCCACCGCATTGACACGAATTCCATGAGGCGCGAGCGCCAGCGCCATCGAGCGGGTCAACTGCTCCAGACCGCCCTTTGACACGGCATAGGCCAGATGATCGGGCTGGCCGAAGCGCGCGTTCACCGACGTTACGTTGACGATCGCGCCGGGCGGACATTTCTCATCGGCCATGCACTGGCGCACCATCTGCTTTGCGACCGCCTGGCTGATCAGGAAAGCACCCTTGACGTTGGTGCGCATGACCCGATCGAACTCGGCCTCTTCGAGTTCCAGGAACGGCTGGTCGTCGAGCGTACCGGCATTGTTGACGAGGATGTCGATCTTTCCGAAGGCATCGCGCGCCGCTGCAACCAGATTGTAGACGTCGAGGCGCTCTGAAATATCCGCCGACCGGAAGATCGCATCATTCCCCGACGCCTTCACGGCGGCGACGACTTTGTTGCCTTCTTCATCGTTGACGTCGGCAACGACGATTTTCGCGCCCTCGCGCGCCAGCCGTTCGACAGTTGCGCGGCCGATTCCCTGAGCGCCGCCCGTCACGATCGCGACCTTGTTGGCAAGAAGCATTCCTGACCTACATCAATTCCAATCAGACACCGTCATGGCGCTGCCCAACGCGGCTCGCAGGCGTCACACACGCTTTGCCGTGTGCGCACGTCGCGCGCTAACAGACCTGCGGTCCGCACGAGCGGACGCACCCTAGGCGCGTCCACTGCAAATGGAAAGCCCCCGCAAACAGCAGGCGCACCCGTGGCATACCAAGACGCAAGAGCGCCCGGAACCTGTCGCGGCCCCGGACGCTCTGATGTCACGCCAAGTGTTGAACGTCGAAAAAAAGAACGTCAGCTCGCCGGCTGCGACTTCTCCGCCAATCCGCGTGATTTCATGACCTCTGTGATCTCCCCCATGATCGCGGGATCGTCGATCGTCGCCGGCATCTTCCAGCTCTCGCCATCGGCAATCGCGCGCATGGTACCACGCAGGATCTTGCCCGAACGCGTCTTTGGCAGGCGCTTGACGATCATCACGTTCTTGAATGCTGCCACCGGTCCGATCACATCGCGCACCAGCTTGACCACCTCGGCCTCGATTTCCTTGGCGTCGCGCTCGACGCCGGCATTGAGCACGACGAAGCCCGCCGGCATCTGCCCCTTCATGGCGTCGGCCACACCGATCACGGCGCACTCGGCCACATCCTTGTGCTGCGCCACCACCTCTTCCATCTGCCCGGTCGACAGGCGGTGTCCCGCGACGTTGATGACGTCATCGGTGCGCGCCATCACGTAGACGTATCCGTCTTCGTCCTTGTAGCCCGCATCCGAAGTGGAGTAGTAGCCGGCAAATTCGGTCAGATAGCTGGTGCGCATGCGCTCGTCGTTGTTCCACAACGTCGGCAGGCAGCCCGGCGGCATCGGCAGCTTGATCGCCAGAGTACCGTTCTGGTTGGGCCCGAGCGGTTTGCCGTTCTCGTCGAGCACGTCCACCTGGAAGCCCGGCATCGGCACCGTCGGCGAGCCGTATTTCACCGGCAGGACACCAAGCCCGACAGGATTTCCCGCGATCGCCCAGCCCGTCTCCGTCTGCCACCAGTGATCGATCACCGGTACCTTCAACTTGGCTTCCGCCCACTTGATGGTCTCGGGATCGGCACGCTCACCGGCCAGGAACAGCGTCCTCAGGCATGACAGGTCGTACTTGCCGACGAAGTCACCGTTAGGATCCTCTTTCTTGATCGCGCGGAACGCGGTTGGCGCGGTGAACAATGCGGAGATCTTGTGTTCCGCGATCATCCGCCAGAACGCACCCGCATCCGGCGTACCGACCGGCTTGCCCTCGTAGACCACCGTCGTGGCGCCATGCAGCAACGGCGCGTAGCAGATGTAGGAGTGACCCACGACCCAGCCGACGTCGGAGGCCGCCCAGAACACTTCTCCCGGCTTGATGCCGTAGAGATTGGGCATCGTCCATTCGAGCGCCACCATGTGCCCGCCGTTGTCGCGCACGACGCCTTTAGGCTGACCAGTCGTGCCCGAGGTGTAGAGGATGTAGAGCGGATCGGTTGCAGCCACCGGCACGCAGCCGGCCTTGCGCCCCGCGGCCTTTGCCGCTTCGGTCGATTTCGCCCAGTCGTGGTCGCGCCCGGCGATCATGCTCGCCTCCGCCTGCGGACGCTGCAACATCAGGCAGGCGCCAGGCTTGTGGTCCGACAGTTCGATCGCCTTGTCGAGCAGCGGCTTGTAGGCGATCACACGGGTCGTCTCGATGCCGCACGAGGCCGACAGGATCGCCACCGGCTTGGCGTCATTGATGCGCGTCGCCAATTCGCTGGAAGCAAAGCCGCCGAACACCACCGAGTGCACCGCACCGATGCGCGCGCAGGCCAGCATTGCAATCACCGCTTCGGGGATCATCGGCATGTAGATCAGCACCCGGTCGCCCTTGCCGACGCCCAGGTCGATAAGCACCGCCGCCAGCGTCGCCACTTCGTCAGTCAACTCCGAATAGGTGAACGTCTTCTGCGAACCGGTGACCGGGCTGTCATAGATCAACGCCTTCTGGTCGCCGCGCCCCGCCTCCACATGCCGGTCGAGGCAATTGTAGGCGGTATTGCACTCCGCCCCGGCAAACCAGCGTCCGTAATGGCCGGCATAAGGATCGATCACCTTGTCCCACAGCTTGTACCAGCTGATGTCCTTGGCGGCCTCGGCCCAGAACCCTTCCGGATCCTTTTGCCAATCGGCGTAGACTTGTGCATAGCGGCTCATTGCAGCGTCCTCCGGCAACTCGAAATTTCGAAAGCTTTTTGTTGCCCCTAATCAGCACCGCGCGGGCGCGCGACGCAATAGCCCACGCATAGGAGTTTCGGCTAGTGTCCCGTCTCGCGAAGTTCGCTCAGGAGGTTGCCGCGGCGTGGAGGCGAACTTCTCAATCATCACACGAGGGTTGCCCCGCCGCGATCGGATGAGCTCGCCTGCCCCACGGGGGCACACGTTCACATGACCCGCGGCGTCTCGATGTTGCACCGCACACTGCCTCCAACGGAGCATGCAAGAACTTCATGATTGACGATCCCTGGTTCTACGCTGTCGCCATCCCCGCGATCATTCTGACAGGCCTCTCAAAGGGCGGTTTCCTCGGCGCCGCCGGCGGGCTTGCCGTCCCCATGATGAGCCTCGTCATCTCGCCCGTCCAGGCCGCCGGCATCATGCTGCCCATTCTCAACACCATGGACATGACGGGCCTGATCGCCTACCGCCGTGATTTCGACTGGAAGAACCTGGCGATCCTGCTACCGGCCGCCGCCATCGGCATCCTGATCGGCTGGGCCACCGCCGCCTACGTCTCAGAATCGCAAGTGCGTCTGATCGTCGGCCTCGTCGGTCTCGCCTTCACGCTGAACTACTGGTTCAACGGCGGCGCCAGACGTCCACCGGCAAAACCCGACAGACTGCGAGGAAGCTTCTGGGGCATGATCGCCGGCTTCACCAGCTTCGTCAGCCACACCGGCGCCCCGCCGTTCAACGTCTACATGCTCCCCCAGCGCCTGCCCAATGCCGCGCTCGCCGCCACGGCCGTGATGTTCTTCACCACCGTCAACCTGATCAAGCTCGTGCCCTATTACGCGCTTGGTCAGTTCAGCACCGCCAATCTGAAGACAACGGCCGTGCTGCTGCCGCTGGCGCCGGTCTCCATGCTGGTCGGCGTCTGGCTCACGCGACGCATTGCTCAAGAACCGTTCTACAAGATCGCCTATGCAGCGCTCTTCGTCATCTCCATAAAGCTCATCTACGACGGCCTGGCCGCCGCACTCCACGCCGCGTGATTCGGGCAAGCCTCCGCCGCTCACGCATTCGTCTTGACGCTCGCTGTTCACATCGCGACTCGCACCGCAAACAAAACCCCGCGCGAGCGTTTCGCGCGGGGTGATCTTGGGGCCGTTTTTTCAAGCCAACGAACAGCCGAACTCGCGGCAGCACGCTTCAGCACTGAACAACCAATTGCTTTCGTCTCAAAGCGCCAACCAGGGCAGGACCAACAAGAATACGAGGAGGATCCAGAAAACGACGCCTTCCTGTTTCGTTTCCGACATCGCGCTCTCCTATACGAGCGGTACAGCGAGCAGTTTCTGGAAATCATTATACACAAGGTCGGGTTGGCCGGAAAGCGGGTGCAGGCGTTGTACATCGTTATTCAACTGGAATACCAGGCCGCCATGGAACCATGACGCCATTTGGTCCGGTTTTGCCCCTTACGGATTGCTGGACCCACCGCGAGCCGTTAGCGTCAGGCAACCCCATTGGCAAAGTCTGCACCTGGAATCCGGCGTACCATGGCATCCCACCCTTACGAGCAGAACCTCGACAAGACCCCCGCAAACCACCAGCCCCTCACACCATTGACCATCGTTGCCCGAGCCGCAGCGGTCTATCCCGATACCACGGCCGTAATCCACGGCAGCTATCGCGCAAGCTATGCGGAATATTTCGCCCGTTGCCGCCGCCTCGCCTCCGCGCTCGCCCAGCGCTACGTCGGCAAGGGTGACACCGTCTCGGTGATGCTCTCCAACACGCCGCCGATGTTGGAGGCCCACGTTGGCGTGCCCATGATCGGCGCCGTCCTTCATGCCATCAACACGCGTCTCGACCCCGCCATCATCGCCTTCCAGCTCGACCACGCCGGCACGAAAGTCCTGATGGTCGACCGGGAATTTGCTCCCGTCATGCGCGAGGCGCTTGCCCTCGCCAAGGTCGAACCGCTCATCATCGATTACGACGATCCTGAATTCCCGCAGGACCAAGAGCAGCTCTCCTACCTCGACTATGAGGAATTCATCGCCACCGGCGATCCCGCCTACGCCTGGCGCATGCCCGATGACGAGTGGGACGCTATCGCCCTCAACTACACGTCGGGCACCACCGGCAATCCCAAGGGCGTCGTCTACCATCATCGCGGCGCCGCCCTGATGTGCTACGCCAACACGATCGCCACCGGCATGCAGCGTCATCCCGTCTACCTGTGGACGCTGCCCATGTTCCACTGCAACGGCTGGTGCTTTCCCTGGTCGGTCGCGACCGTCGGCGGCACACACGTCTGCCTCCGTTGGGTGCGTGCCAAGGCCATCTACGACGCGATCGCCGATCACCGCGTGACACACCTGTGCGGTGCGCCCATCGTCATGGCCACGCTCCTCGACGCACCGGATGATGAAAAGCGCGATATCCCGCACACGGTCGCCTTCAGCCACGCCGCAGCCCCGCCGCCGGAAGCGGTTCTCGCACGCATGCAGGAGGCCGGCTTCGCGCTCACGCATCTCTACGGGCTCACCGAAACCTATGGCCCCGCCGTCCTCAACGAGTGGCACGATCACTGGGACGACCTGCCCAGGAACGCCAACGTCGCAAAACGCGCGCGTCAGGGCGTGCGCTACACCGCGCTCGAAGACCTGGCCGTGATGAACCCCGAAACCATGCAGCCTGTTCCCGCCGACGGCGAGACACTGGGCGAGATCATGTTCCGCGGCAACATCGTCATGAAAGGCTATTTGAAAAACCCCAAAGCCACCGACGAGGCGTTTCGCGGTGGCTGGTTCCATTCCGGCGACCTGGGTGTCATGCACCCCGACGGCTACATCCAGCTCAAAGACCGCTCCAAGGACATCATCATCTCGGGCGGCGAGAACATATCCTCGATCGAGGTCGAGGACGTGCTCTACAAGCATCCGGCGGTTGGTCACTGCGCCGTGGTTGCGAAACCGGATGAGAAGTGGGGCGAAACGCCCTGCGCCTTCATTGAACTCAAGCCCGGCGCCCAAGCCACAGCCGACGACATCATCGCCTACTGCCGCGAGCACCTGGCCCGCTATAAGGTGCCCCGCCATGTTGTATTTACCGAAATTCCCAAGACATCCACCGGCAAGATCCAGAAATTCCGGTTGCGCGAGATGGCGAAGGAGGCCTGAGGCCTGAGGCCTGAGGCCCGATCCCGGCCCACCCCTGTCCGGTTGAGGAATAAGCACTGGGCTCGTGCGTATGGATCTATCAGGGTTGTCTCGACCTGGACGATGGCGGCGATACGGCTTCCCTCTCTCCTCGGTGGAGAGGGGCTAAGGTGAGGGGGCACGCCGTCGTTTGCCGTATTGCAGGCCCCATTCCCTGGCGCGGGGCCGATGTTTCGGACGATCAGAAGCGTCACAGCCACGCGACCGGCGTTGAAACGCCTGATTTGGCGCACTGGCACGAATCGTGAAAACCACGTTGTCAGAAGATCGCGGCACGAAACAGCCACCGTGCTAGGGTCCGGTGTGCGCTGTTGCGCCACCCTCCGCAGCGTCTGTGCCGGACTTCTAGCCCCGATCGTGACGCGCCGAGCCCAGGAATTCGCATGCACCAGGATCACAACCCCGTTTCCCAGGCTCTGACCAAGACCGCCATACCCGGGAAAGCCGCGGTCCGGGCCATGCGCGCCACCGCGCTGGCCGCGGCAGTGTCGCTGGCGATGCCCGCCCTCGAGACGGCTATTGACGCTGTCCCTGCCGCCCATGCCGAAAAGCGCACGGCGAAGACGAAGCCGAAATCCGCCGCCGCCCGCAAACGCCAGATCGAACGCGCTCTAGAGCGCGCACGCTCGCGCGTCATCCCCAGCCGGGCCACCCCCGCGCGCACGCCGCCGCCCGCCGCCAAAACCACTGCAACAACACCGCCCGACCCGGCCCGCGACGGCAAACCGCTCACGCTGAAGGAAAAGAAATCGGCCGTCCTCAACGCGCCGCCTGAACTCCTCAAGCGCATCGGCCGCCACGTCATCGTCGGCTACTACGCTCACTACCAGCTCACACCCCTGCTCGAGCGCGGCGCCATCGGCGGCGTCTTCGTCACCACGCGCAATGCCCGCCGCCGCAGCAAGGCGACGCTAACGAAAGAACTGGCGTCCTTCCGCAAGATGGCAGCCGACGCCGGCCAGAAAACCTTCTGGCTGGCCACCGATCAGGAGGGCGGCTCGGTCTCGCGCCTGTCCCCGCCGCTGCCCTATCAGCCCTCGTTGCGCAATCTGCTGCGCAAGACCAAGCCCGAGGCGCACGACGAGGCCGTCAAGGCCTTCGCCGCCAAGCAGGCCGAGGCGCTGGCCGACATCGGCATCAACTTGAACTTCGCGCCCGTCGCCGACATCAACCACAACGTCCGCGCCCCGCGCGACCGGCACACGCGCATCCGCTACCGCGCCATCTCGACCGACCCCGAGATCGTCACGAAAGTCGTGCGCGCCTACTGCGAGGAACTCGACAAGGCCGGCGTCTACTGCACGCTCAAGCACTTCCCCGGCATCGGCCGCATCGCCGCCGATACCCACATCACCAGCGCGCGCCTGAAGACGGCAACCGACGTACTGGAGAAGACCGACTGGGTGCCCTTCCGCGCGGTGATGGGCACCACGCCGGCATTCGTCATGATCGGCCACCCGCACCTGGAAAGCGTCGATGCCAGCCGGCCGGCGTCCACCTCACCGGACGTCATCCAGAAGCTGCTGCGCGAGACCTGGAAATTCGATGGCATCGTCGTCACCGACGATCTCGCGATGGGCGCCATCAAGCGCCGCTACGAGGGCGGCATGGCCAAGGCGGCCTTGGACGCCATGAACGCCGGTGCCGACCTGGTTCTGATCGGCTCCGACGGTGACGACGTCTACGACGTCATCTACACGATGATGCTGGCCCACGAGCAAGGCCGCCTCGACGACGCCAAACTCGTCGCGAGTGAAAAACGTCTGCTGGCAGCCGCCGCACGCATCAAACGGGATGACCCCGCGCCCGCGCACGACGAAATGCCCAAGACGGCAGCCTCAAAAACAGATACGGCGCGTCAATGACGCGCCGCGTGGGTGGGTTCGTCTGAAAGCCGAGCGATCTGCTCTTTCAGCTTCAACTTTTCCTGCTTCATCCTTCGAATTTCAATGTCGTCCGATCCTGGTCTGGAAACCTCTTCCTCGATCCGGCGCTCCAGAAGCTTATGCTTTTCTGTGAGTTCTGCGAGATGAGCGGATAACGACATCAGGCCCTCCATTTTTGTTGGACGCAGCAGAATTTTGACAGATGCGTGACGGCTTGTCCACGCGGCAGCGGCGATCCCGGGCACCTCAAACAGCCAGACCGTGAACGAAGCCCTTCACCAAAGCCTGGTTTGAGATAAGAATTGAAACCATGTCCACCAAGTTCTGAACGCCGCTTTCGCAGTATTTTTGAGGGGTTGCAGCTTCACATAAGGCGATCGTCGAGGCTTGCCAGCAGCACAAAACGGATAGATATTCGATTCAGGAAGGTCTGACCTGCGGTGACCGTCTGCAAATGCATGGCGGGCCATCGGGGTTCATTGTGTGTCATATACTGCGTGTCGTATTGGCGTGCCGCAGTGGGAAAACCGCATGCTCTTCACGGTATGCGGTTGAGGCGTGCTTCAGTCCCGGATGCGTACCGGCTTGCCGTTCGTCGAGCGGCCGGGCGTGGCGATCCGGCAGCGGGAACGGACAACGACGACGATGCAGCGTCGCAATGAAAAAGAGCTTCGCGAGCAGCTGGTAAGCCTGCGCACCGAGCATCGCACCCTCGATGACGAGATCATCGAGCTGGAGGCGTCCGGCAGCGCCGACCAGTTGCTGATCAAGCGCCTGAAGAAGAAGAAGCTGGCGCTGAAGGATCAGATCACCATCATCGAGGACCAGCTCCTCCCCGACATCATCGCTTGATTGCTTGAGCGCTGTGGCTTGCCGCGCGCGCATCAGCATTGACAACACACACCCGTGGCGGCGTGACTGGATCCCGAGCTCCGCCGGGATGACGTCAGTGACTGTCCACACGTTCAGCCCGACACCCACCACACCGTCATTCCCGCGCAGGCGGGAACCCAGACACGTTCGCCACGCCGCGAGACGCCCGCCCCGCGCTCCGATCGCTCGGCGTCCTTCACGCCGAGCGTGAATCGGCAGCGCCATCAAAGAGCGCTCTGATCGTCGAAGCGACAGGCCGCACGCCACGCTTCGGCGTGAATCGGTTCCCCATCCAAAACCAATCCGCCCCAAAACCCTTGCCAATCGGCCCCCCACCCACT
>CAZDNY010000037.1:0-12766 GCA_964506885.1 uncultured Hyphomicrobiaceae bacterium
AGCTGTCGTCCAACGAGACGCCGTTGGGGCCCAGCCCGAAGGCCATCGAGGCGTACAAGGCGGCAGCCGGCGATCTCGAGCGGTATCCGGACGGGCAGGCCACGGCGCTGCGCAAGGCGATTGCCCTTCGCTATGGGCTGAACCCGGACCGCATCGTGTGCGGAGCGGGGTCGGACGAGATCCTGACCATGCTGGCGCACGCGTACCTGGGGCCGGGCGACGAAGCCATCTACACCGAGCACGGCTTCCTCGTTTACCGCATTGCCATCCTCACCAACGGCGCGACGCCGGTCGTTGCGCCGGAGAAGGACTTGCGCACGGATGTCGATGCGATCTTAGCGCGGGTCACGGACAGGACGCGGATGGTGTTCATCGCCAACCCGAACAACCCGACCGGGACTTACATTCCCATCGATGAGGTGCGGCGGCTGCGCGCGGGCCTGCGCGGTGACATCATCCTGGTGCTCGACGGTGCCTATGCGGAGTACGTGCAGAAGAACGACTACGAAGCGGGCATGGAACTCGTCGCGACCACCAACAACACCGTGATGACGCGCACGTTCTCCAAGATCCACGGGCTCGCCGCGTTGCGCATCGGCTGGGGCTATTTCCCTGCCGAGATTGCCGACGTTCTGAACCGCATCCGAGGCCCGTTCAACATGTCTTCGCCCGCCATTGCGGCTGGGACGGCGGCCATCACCGATACGGAGCACATGGAAAAAGCGGTTGTGCATAACGCGACGTGGCTGCCGTGGCTGGAAGCGGAGATCGGCAAGCTCGGGCTTACCGTGACACCGTCGGTGGCCAACTTCATCCTGATCCACTTCCCGCGCGAAGAGGGCCGCTCGGCACAGGATGCGGATGCTTTCCTCAAGTCGAAGGGGATCATCCTGCGCATGGTGGGCAGCTACGGGCTCGGGCATTGCCTGCGCATGACGATCGGCACGGAGAATGAGAACAAGCGTGTGGTGTCGGCCCTGTCGGAGTTCATGGGGGCGCAAGTCTGATGGGCGATGCAACCCGACCGATGTTCAAGCGCCTCGCGCTGATCGGCATCGGCCTCATCGGCTCATCGATCAGCCATGCGGCGCGCCGTCATGGCGGGCTTGTTGGTGAGATCGTTGGATCGTCCGCAACGGAGAAGACACGCGAGACGGCGCTGCGGCTGGGGCTGGTCGACAAGGCCTTTGCGACGGCGGCGGAGGCGGTTGCGGGCGCCGATCTCGTCATCGTGTGCACGCCGGTCGGTGTGTGCGGGCGGATCGCCGAGGAGATCGGGCCGCATCTGGCCGAGGGTGCGATCGTCACGGACGTTGGTTCGGTGAAAGCGGCGATCGTGGCCGATATGGCTCCGCATCTGCCGGGGGACGTGCATTTCGTTCCCGGTCATCCCATTGCAGGCACCGAGCAGTCGGGGCCGGAAGCGGGGTTCGCGGAGCTGTTCGACAACCGCTGGTGCATCCTGACGCCGCCGGAAGGCACGTCGCAGGAGGCGACGGTGCGGCTTGCCGCCTTCTGGCAGGGGCTGGGATCGAACGTCGAGGTTATGACGCCGGAGCATCACGATCTGGTGCTGGCGATCACCTCGCACCTGCCGCACCTCATCGCCTTCAACACGGTCAACACGGCCGAGCACCTGAAGCGCGTGACCGACTCGGAAGTGATCAAGTTCTCGGCGGGCGGCTTCCGCGATTTCACACGCATCGCGGCGTCGGACCCGACCATGTGGCGCGACATCTTCCTCACCAACAGGCAAGCCGTGTTGCACATGCTGAAGCGGTTCGGCGAGAACCTATCGGTGCTGGAGAATGCGATCCGCGAGGGTGATGGCGATACGCTCTACCGGCTTTTCGATGAGGCGCGCGTGATCCGGCGTGGTATCGTCGAGGCGGGGCAGGACACGGCGACGCCCGACTTCGGGCGTGTCCCGCCAGGAAAACCCCCGAAGCGGTAGCCGTCTTCATGCAGCACGCCGCGCCATTCGATTTCGATCTCGCTCCATGACCGCTGCGCACGATCTGTGGGTTTTCGGCTACGGCTCGCTGATGTGGCGGCCGGGGTTCGATCATCTGGAGGCGGTGCGCGCGCGCCTAGTCGGCTATTCGCGGCGGTTCTGCGTGACGAGCGTGCATCACCGGGGCTGTGCCGCGCGGCCGGGGCTGGTGCTGGGTCTCGACCGTGGCGGGGTCTGCGAGGGGGTCGCCTACCGGGTCGGTGTGCCGGACGCTGCGCATGTGCTCGCCTATTTGCGCGCGCGCGAGCAGGTCAACGGCGTCTATCGCGAGGCGCTCGTGCCGATCGAGATCGAGGGCCCGGTCCGGAATGTGGTGCGGGCCGTGACGTATCTGGTGGAGCGTGCGCATCCCAGCTATGCAGGGCGGTTGCCGCTTCACGTGCAGGCGCGGATCATCCGTGGCGCGCGGGGGCTGTCCGGTGTCAACGTCGATTACGTCATCAATACCCTGGCGCACATGGCGGCGCTGGGTATCCGCGAGCGCGAGCTGGAGCGGCTGATGGTGGTGCTGGGCGGATATTTCGCGCGCGACGCGGCAGAGGGACTGGAGTCGGTGCGCGCGGAGATCCTGCGACGGGCTGCCGGGCGCGAGCGCTTTGCGGCCGGGCGGGTGCGGCGCATGCGGCCCGACCAGAGGCGCCGGTTCGGCTACCGCCAGAAGGTCGGCTGATGCGGGTCGTGCGTGTCTGCCGGTGGTGGTTCCAGGGCCATGCCATGAGCGGCATGGTGAGCGGGCGTCGTTGCGCACGCTCAGGGAGCCGTGCGTCGCGATGCCGGGGGGCGCGTCGTCAGTAATGCGTCAGCGACGCGTTTTCAGTGATGCGTCAGCGACGCGTGGGTCTCGTCGTCGGCGAAGTGGCCGCACTGCAGGTCGAAGGCGATACGCTTTGCCTCGCGCTCGGTGTCGGCGAGCAGATGGACATGCACCTCGTTGGCGCCGAGCGTTGCGCCGCGCTGGCGGATCTCAGCCAGGTTGAGCGAAGGAGAGTTGAGGCCAAGGGCGCAGACGTCGAGCACTGTGCGCTGACCGTCTTCATCGCGCCGGACGAGCAGGATGTTGCCGGTGCTGAGGCCGGGGCAGTCGAGCAGCGTATAGATGGTGTGGACGTAGCGCTGCCCGGAAGCCCCCGTCCAGAACTGGAACCGTTGCATCAGCTCGCTCGTCTCGTTGGCGCTCGCATGCTCTTGCGTGCCGGTCATGCGCGACCTCGTCCGGGTGGCGCGGGCCTCCGCAAAATTGATGATACGCGCACTCATGACTGCTTTACCCCTGTTACTCTCAACGCTTTACGCGCGTTGTTATTCAACTTCACCCTACGCGCAGGAGTGTGCCGCAAAGTTCTAGCTTAATTATGGCTCGCGGCCGGTGATCTGAAGTCATGGTCAATAACGCGTAAATGCTTGTTTCGTTGGACTTCCGGTTATGCCCGCCAAGGTCTTAACGGAGGGTTTCGGTGTGGGTGTCATTCGTGTGGCATGTTGCGCAGATGCATCGCGTGAGGATGCGATGCGATTGCGGGTGCAATTCGATCGTATGCAGCGGGCTTGAACGCGTCGGCGATCTGCGGACGCTGCGGCTCGTCACGAGGGGCGTGCGGGCACAGAGCATTCAGCCGCACTTGGATCATCCGCACTTGGAGAAGCCGCAGTCGCGGCAGACCCAGCAGCCCTCCTTGCGATCGAGGTGCGGCGAGGAGCAGCGCGGACAAAAGCGGGTCGGGCGCGGCCGTGCGGCGGCCTCGTGTGCGGATGCGGATGGGGCCGGTATCGCAGGGACTGCCGTGTGTTGCTGGTCTGGGCCGGCGGGGGGCGGAATCCGGCTGGCTGCCGCGGCGGCGTGGCGCGCTTCGTGCTGCAATTGCTCGATCTCGATCTCGTCGGCCTCCGTGCCGGCGTCCGTGCTGCGCTGCGTGTCGTTGAGGAAGCCGATCTCGATCATGTGGCGCTCGATGACGTTGCCGATCGCGGCCAGCAGGCTCGGCACGTAGCGTCCGCCCATCCACTGCCCGCCTTGCGGGTCGAACACGGCCTTGAGTTCCTCGGCGACGAAGGCGACATCGCCGCCGCGGCGGAAGACGGCCGAGATCATGCGCGTCAGGGCCACGGTCCAGGCATAGTGCTCCAGGTTGCGGGTGTTGATGAAGATCTCGAACGGGCGCCGGCGGCCGCCTACCTCGATATCGTTCAAGGTGACGTAGATGGCGTGGTCGCTGGCCGGCCATTTCAGCTTGTAGGTGTAGCCGGCAAGGACGGCGTCGCGCTCGCGCGGCTGCGCCATGTAGACGACGTCACCCACGGCGGTGCGTTGTGCGCCGCGCTCGCGGGCGGCAGGTTCCAGCGCACCCGTGCCCTGTAGAGGCGGCGACGTCACCTTGGGGGGCTCAGGCGTGTGCGCCGTCGCAGCGGGTGCCGTCGGCTCCGTCACGGCCGGCGGCGCCGCAGCCGCCGGCGGGGGAAGTGCTTCGGTTTCGCGCGCCGGTGTGCCGGCGGGGGCTTCGGCCGGCGCGGCGAGGGCGTCGGCATCTGAGGGCATAGGCTCATCGGCCGTATCAGGGCTGATGCCGACGGTTTCCGGCTGGAGGACGGCGCCGCGGACCGGGGTCGGGCGATAGGTCGTGCAGCCCTTCAACCCAAGCGCGTCGGCTTCCAGATAGATCGCTTCGAAATCGGCAAACGACGTCTCGGCAGGGACGTTGATGGTCTTGGAAATGGCGCTGTCGACATGGGGCTGAAGGGCCGCCTGCATGGCCAGATGCGCCGATGGGCGCAGGTCCCCGGCGCGCACGAACGCGGCCGGCAGCGGGCCGTCGCCGGGATTAAGGCGCCGGTGGAGTGCATAGGCATAGTCCTCCACGGTCTCGTCGTGGCGGGTGCCGTCGGCGTCCAGAACGCGGCGGCGATAGCGGAAGTCGAACACCGGCTCTATGCCGCTGGAGACGTTGCCGGCGAGCAAAGAGATGGTGCCGGTGGGCGCGATCGAGGTGAGGCAGCCGTTGCGCAGCCCGTGCCTGGCGATGCGGCAGCGGGTCTTGTCGTCCAACGCAGCGACGTTGGGCGCGGCGAGAATGGCGTCACGGTCATAGAGCGGGAAACGCCCCTTCTCGGCGGCCAGTTCGGCGCTGGCGCGGTAGGCGCTCTTCTGGATGAGGCGCATCCACGTTGCAGCCATCTGCCGTCCAGCTTCGCTGTCATAGCGGGCGCCTAGAAAGATGAGCGCATCGGCCAGGCCCGTGATCCCCAAGCCGATGCGGCGCTTGGCCATCGCCTCGCGGCGCTGCCGCTTGAGCGGATAGCGAGAGATGTCGATGATGTTGTCGAGGAAACGCACGGCGGTCGCCACGCGGTCCTCGAGGCGGGCTGTGTCGAGTGCCGCGGCGGGGCCGAAGGGATCCTGGACGAGAGCGGCGAGATTGATCGAGCCCAGCAGGCAAGCCCCGTAGGGCGGCAGCGGCTGCTCACCGCACGGATTGGTCGCCGAGATCGTTTCGCAATAGGCTAGGTTGTTGGCGGCGTTGACGCGGTCGATGAAGATGACCCCGGGTTCAGCGTAATCGTACGTTGCACGCATGATGCGCTGCCACAAATCGCGGGCGCGGACCGTGCGGTAGACCCGGCCGTCGAAGATCAGATCCCATTCGGTGTCGGCGCGGACGGCCGCGATGAAGGCGTCGGAGGCCAGGACCGACAGATTGAAATTGCCGAGACGTCCAGCTTCCGCCTTGGCATCGATAAAGGCCTCGATGTCGGGATGATCGGCGCTCATCGTCGCCATCATGGCGCCGCGGCGCGCGCCCGCCGACATGATGGTGGAGCACATAGCATCCCACACCTGCATGAAGCTTACGGGGCCGGACGCATCGGCGCCGATCGAGCGGACCAGCGCGCCCCTGGGGCGTAGTGTCGAGAAGTCCATGCCGACGCCACCGCCGGCCTGCATGGTCAAGGCGGCTTCCTTGACGGCGTCGAAGATGCCGGAGAGGTCGTCGGGGATGGTGCCCATGACGAAGCAGTTGAAGAGCGTCACGTCGCGGCCGGTGCCAGCGCCGGCGAGAATGCGGCCAGCCGGCAGAAAGGCGAGATCGTCCATGGCCGCGCGGAATGTCTCAGCCCAGCGGGCCCGGACACGCTTGCCGCCCTTTTCAGCACGCGCGGCGGCCTCGGCGACGCGCGCGATCGTTTCGGCCAGCGAAGCTTCGCCGGTCCCGTCAGGCCGGGTCAGGCGGTACTTGCTTCGCCAGATTTCCTCGGCGATCGGGGCCTTGAAGGCCAAGCTGTCGGACTGGGGTGCAGACATGGACCCTGCGTCGCCTCCGCCGGTGTATTCAATGCGCTCTACTCAATGCGCTTTCGGACATGAGCAGGATATGGGGATCGGTGGCGCCAGTCAACAAATGTTCTATTAAGGTTCGTTAAATGTTTCTGGCCCGGCGGGACGGATTTGGGGTACGCCGGGCCGTTCCAAAAGCAAAAAGGCGGGCGTCAGGCCGTGTGCTGCGAGGCGGTTGCTGTTGGCGCCGTCGTGGCGCCGGGAAGCCCGGGATCAAGGGCGCGCGCTTCGGCGACCAGGCGGGCGGTCGCGGTTTCGATGCGCTCTTGCAGGACCTGACGGAAGGCGGCGCGCGGCAGGTCGGGTGGCACCGGTTGGAGAAACTCGACGACGATGGTGCCGGGGTAGCGTTCGAGCCGGCGGCGCGGCCAGAACAGACCTGAATTGAGTGCCAGCGGTACGCACGGGATGTCGAGCGCTTCGTAGAGGGCGACGACGCCCGGCTTGTAGTCGGGCGGTGCGCCGGGGGCGCGGCGTGTGCCTTCGGGAAAGATGACGATCTCGCGGCCGGCGGCGGCGCGGTCGCGGGCGTCACGGATCAGGGATTTGAGGGCGGACGGGCCACGGTCGCGCTTGACGAAGATGTGGCGGAATTTGTGGCTGAACCAGCCGTAGAACGGGATCCAGCCCAGTTCGGCCTTCATCACCATGGCCGGGTCTTCAAACAGGGTGATGAGCGCGAAGGTGTCCCAGGCGGACTGGTGCTTGGCGGCGATGAGGACCGGGTTTGCGGGCAGGTTTTCGCGACCGCGCACCTCGAGCCTGGTGCCGACAATCCAACGCAGCAGAAAGAGGGACGCATGGGCGTGCGCCTTAAGGCCCATCATGGCCCAGCGGCGCGGACCAAGAAGCAAGGGAGAGCCGAGCACGAGAAAGAGCGCGGTGTTCACATAGAAGGCGATGGCAAACAGGATCGATCTGAGCATGGACACTCCGCGGGCAACCCGCCCTCAGGTGCGCGCCTGCAGGCTCGGTTGATCCCGTGTTACGGCGAAGGCGCTCGAATGCCAAGGGCCGATCGCGCGCTCGGTCGCAAGACGCAAGGCGGCAGGCAAAAACTTGAGGTACTCGGCGAGCAGGACCCGCGCCGTGCCGATATGAAGCCACCACGCCTGCTCGGGGAACCCGCGCGGGACGACCGGATGCGGGATCACCTCGACGTCGGGCATGGCCAAAGCGAATTCCGTGATCGAGCGGGGCATGTGGAAGTTCGACGTCACGAGCAGGATGCTGGTGTAGTTCTGCTTGTCGATCCACGCTCTGGTTTCGCGTGCATTGCCGCGGGTGTCGAGGGCCTTGGTGTCGACGTCGACGCAGCAGTCCATGGTGGCGGCGGGCAAGCCTGTGATGCGCAGCAGGTCGGAGCGCGTGACGCGCGGATGCACGCCAGAGATCAAGAGGCGCTTGCCGCGCTTTTCCTGCAGCAGCCTTGCACCCTCGGCAATGCGGAACTCCGCGCCGGTGAGGACGACGATTGCATCGGCGCGGGGTTCGGCGACCTGTGCACGCCGGGTGGCCACGCCAGCGAAGATGAAAAAGCCGAGCACGAGCACCGCCGCAGCGACGGCGCCCAACGTGACCAGCGCTTTGAAGATCGTTTTCATTGGTCCACGTCGTCTGCCGCGTTACTCCTGTGGGCTGCGTGCGGTGAAGTGCTCGTCAAAGAAAGCTCCAAATGGTCTGTCGCAGGCGGTTCGGCGGCGGTCTGGGTATTCTGGGTCCATGCAACGGGCTTGGCCTGCGGGAGGGCTTCGCAGGGCCGGGGCGGGCCAGGGGTGTGCTCCAATCGGCTGTTGGAAGCAATTTAGCTGATTTGTACCTGCTTCTGACAAGGGAAACGCCGGTTGTGGCGCCCGGATGTTTTATAAATGATGCGATAAAACAACTTACTACGATGATTTTCTCATGCATTTTTGCAGCTTTTGGCGCGTCGAGGCCGGCAGCCGTTGCCGAATCCATCGCGGAAGTGGGCTTTTTTCGCAGCGCGCGCCTCAATCGCGCGCATTCAGGATCCGGTATACGCCCAGGCGCGAGGTAATCATGCACAGCGCCGCAATGATGACGACGACGATCATCAACAGAACGTAGCCGGCGGCGTCGAGCGTGCCGGCGCCGATGAGGCGGTGGATCTCCGCCATGGTGACCTGACCGCCACCCAGCAGGCGCACGACCCAGGGCATGGCGAGGAATACGAACATGGCGGAGACCGCGCCCAGCAGGCCGGCGCGGATACCTAAGCGCAGGAAGTGCTTTTCGAACTCGCGGGCGATGAACTTGTCGGTTGCGCCGACGAAGTGCAAGACCTCGACGATTTCGCGGTTGGAGGCCATCGAGCTCTTGGTGGCCGAAACGATGATGGCGGTGGTGGCGGCGCCGACCAGCAGCAGAATGGCGAGGCCGCCGAGCGCGAACGAACGCGTGACGGTGCGGATCTGGCGCTGCCATTGGCGGTGATCGTCGAGGGAGACACCCTTGAAGTTGGAGGCGAGGCGCGTGCGGACGATGTCCAGGTCGGGCGGGGCATTGCGGTCGAGCTGGACAGCGACGAGGCGCGGGACAGGCAACGCTTTCCAGGCATCGGAGGTGCCGAGCCAAGGCTCCAGCAGGGCGCCCGATTGATCAAGTGAGAGCACGTCCACGGAGGCAAATCCGGATTCACGGCTCAGGAACTGAGCGACGTCGCGGGCCGTCTTGTCGGGATCGGCGCCGTCCTGCGGCTCGATCTGAATGGTCACCTCGCTGGCGATATCGTTCATCCAGGCGCTGGCCGACTGGTTCATCATGTACCAGGCACCGGCGGTCAGGCAGGCCAGAAAGCACATGATCGAGATGACGAGCGTGAGCGAACTGCCGGCCACGGTTTCGGGCGGAACGATCGGGGCGTGAGAGCGCTTGTGGTCGTGGGCTGGGGGCGCGTTGACAGGCCCCTCGTAGGCGCCACGCAGATCGGGCGCGGGCATCGCCTGGCGGCGGTCGGGCAAGGCGGTGGCAGGGCCCGTGACGACGTCGTCATAGTCGTCATAGGGCGCGGAGGGGCCGCCGGGCCGTGGCATCGGCCTGCCTGCCGGTCTGTCAGACGATGCGGACATGGCCCTCGTGAAGCTCCAGGCGGGGCGCCTTGAACTGGCGCATCAACTGATGGTCGTGGGTGGCGATCAGGACGGACGTTCCGAGCCGGTTGAGTTCGATAAACAATCGCAAAAGGCGGCGGGCCATCTGCGGGTCGACGTTGCCGGTCGGCTCGTCGGCCAGAAGCACTTCCGGCTTGCCGATGACGGCGCGGGCGATCGCGGCGCGCTGCTTTTCGCCGCCCGACAGGATCGAGGGATAGGCGTGCATGCGGTGGCCGAGGCCAACCCACTGTAGCAGGTCGGTGACATCCTCGCGGTAGTCGTTGATGCGCTTGCCGACCACGCGCAGCGGCAGCGCCACGTTCTCCCAAGTGGTCAGGTGGTCGAGCAGCCGGAAGTCCTGGAATACGATGCCGATGCGCCGCCGCAATTGCGCGCGCTTTTGCGTCGTGATGCTGCTAACATCCTGATTGAACATGTATATCTGTCCATCGGTGGGATGCAGCGACATGAACAGGAGCCGCAGAAGGGAGGTCTTGCCGGCGCCGGAGGGGCCGGTCAGGAAGTGGAACGAGCCGGGCCGCAAATGGAAACTGACGTCCGTGAGAACCTCAGGGCCGGTGTCATATCTCAATGCTACGTTGTCGAGCCGGATCACGGGCGGTGTCGCGTTTGGATGCTGGTGTTTCGGTTGGTCGGCGCCTATATCCGCTGGCGCCACGGGCGATCAATCGGCCAGGAATGTGGCGGGCTCGTGGGGCCAACGACGATCCGGCAGGGAAAGCGCTTCTTTCCGATGGCCGGGCCGGTTGCCGCCCTTGTGCTGCCATGGTGCTGCGTTTGGCCGGCAACTGCCGCAACACCAGTCTCGATGCCGGTGTTGTGGCCGCTTGGCAAGGGGGCGCGCCAATTGCGCCTTGGATAACAGTGCCGCAAGGATGACGGGAAAGCCGAATGTCGGGTGCCTTGAATGAGAACGAAACGCTGGATGTGGTCTTTCCGGCGGAAGTGATTGCAGAACGGCTGGAGGCGCTGGCGCAGGAAATCGCCGGCGAGCAGCTCGAACCACTGCTCGTGATCGCGGTGCTCAAGGGCAGCTTCGTGTTCGCTGCCGATCTCATTCGCGCCCTCAACCGCGCCGGACTAGAGCCGGAGGTCGATTTCATCACGTTGTCGAGCTATCGCAAGAACCGCGTGTCGCGCGGGTCGGTGGATATCCTGCGCGATGTCGAAATGGACGTGGCAGGCCGCAACGTACTGCTGGTCGATGACGTTCTTGACTCTGGGCGCACGCTCGCTTTTGCCAAGGACCTGTTGTCGGCGCGCGGCGCCAAGTCGATCCGCACATGCGTGCTCTTGAACAAGAAGACCCGGCGGGCGGTCGATGTGTCCGCGGACTTCCGCGCCTTCGAGTGTGCCGATGAGTTCGTGGTGGGCTACGGGATGGACGTAGCGCATCGTTATCGCGAGTTGCCGTTCGTCGGCCGGATCGTGACGCGAGCGACGTGAGCGGGGCGCCCGGGCACTTGCGCGGGCTGCCTGCAGGCGCCACGGTGTGATCAGGTTTCATGTCGCCAGTGAGCGGCGGGTACATCGCGTGTGTTCACGGCACGTTTGTCCAAGGCACGTTTGTTCAAGGCACATTCGTTCAAGGCACGGGGGCGCCGATGGTTCGCATACTTCTGGCAGACGATGACGCGACGGTGCGCGAACTTGCGCAGCGTGCGTTGTCGGGCGAGGGACACGACGTTGTTGCCGTTTCCGACGGTTTGGAGGCTATGGATCAACTCAAGGCGCAAGCGTTCGACCTGGTGATCAGCGATCTCGACATGCCCGGTCTCGACGGCATGGGGTTGGCAGCCAAGGTCATATCCGGCCTGTCGGGCGCGAAGATCTTGTTGATCTCGGGGCTTGAAGATGAGCTGCGGCGGGCCGGCGGCTTCCCGAGCGACCGGGTGGCGACGCTGCAGAAACCATTCTCGCTCGATCAGTTGCGGCGCACCGTGCGCGGCCTGCTGGGCGGTTGAGTGTTGCTGTAATCAGCCGCCCGTTACGCTCATGTGGCGGCCGACCGCGGGCTTGTTGTGCTGGCGGTCGATGATGAAGTCGTGTCCCTTGGGCTTTCTGGCGATGGCGGCGTCGATCGCTTCCTGAAGAAGCGCGTCGTCCTGGCTGGCACGCAACGGCGCACGCAGGTCGGCGGCGTCCTCGCGGCCGAGGCACATGTAGAGTGTGCCGGTGCAGGTGAGCCGAACGCGGTTGCAGCTTTCGCAGAAGTTGTGCGTCATGGGCGTGATGAAACCGATACGTCCGCCGGTTTCCTTGACCTCCACATAGCGGGCGGGGCCGCCGGTGCGATAGGGAATGTCTTGTAGCGTGAAGCGATCCATGAGGCGCGCGCGCACGATCGAGAGCGGCAGGTACTGGTCGGTGCGGTCGCCGTCTATTTCACCCAGAGGCATCGTTTCGATCAGGGTCAAGTCTGCGCCGCGATCGTGCGCCCAACGCACCATGTCGGCGATCTCGTCCTCGTTGACGTCCTTCAGGGCGACGGCGTTGAACTTGAGGCGGATGCCGGCCTTTTCGGCGGCCTCGATGCCGTCCATCACGGTCTTGAAATCGCCCCAGCGGGTGATCGCCTTGAACTTGTCGGGATCGAGCGTGTCGAGCGAGATGTTGATGCGTTCAACGCCGCAAGCTTTCAGTTCGGCGGCATAACGCGGCAGCTGGCTGGCGTTGGTGGTGAGCGTCAGTTCGTCGAGCTGTCCGGACTCGAGGTGGCGCGAGAGGGCGCGGAACAGCCACATGATGTTCTTGCGCACGAGCGGTTCGCCACCTGTTATGCGCAGCTTGCGCACCCCCTTGGCAACGAACGCAGAGCACAGCCGGTCGAGTTCCTCGAGCGTCAGCAGATCGCGCTTGGGCAGGAATGTCATGTGTTCCGACATGCAATACACGCAGCGGAAATCGCAGCGGTCGGTGACGGAGACGCGCAGGTATGTCACGGCGCGTCCGAAGGGGTCGATCATGGTGCGCTCTAAGCCCGTTTTTGAATCTGCAAGCCGGTGAGAGTCGAACATGACTTTCGGGGTCTCGAATTTGCCAAGTGGACCGATTTTGCGACAAGCTATTCCTATTCGGATATAGCTATTCGATTTCGGCGCCGCTTTCTATGTCACAACGGATATAGATTGGTTTTTGCAACTTAGCGTGCCCGTTCTGGTGCGCAAGATCGGAGTACCGAGCGTGGCGGCCGCGACCTGATTGTAAAATCATGTTTTTTTATGTTTTTTGCGCAGCTTGCATCGCGGCATCGCAGGGGGAGCATTGCGGCGCTTTCCTGTGCATAGGGGC
>CAZDNY010000038.1:0-12662 GCA_964506885.1 uncultured Hyphomicrobiaceae bacterium
CGAGTACATGCTCTATCTGCTCTGGGATCTCGGCTTCAAGGTCGGGCACGCCACCCGCAATGTCGACCAGTGCATCAAGCTGTCGCTTGCCGATTTGACCATACGTACCGCCATTCTCGACAGCCGGCTGATCCTGGGTGACGCCCAGCTCTTCGCCGAACTCGAACAGCGTTTCCGTTCTGAAGTCGTACGTGGCACCGCGCGCGCTTTCATCGACGCGAAAATGCAGGAGCGCGATGACCGCCACAGGCGCTCGGGTGAATCACGCTACCGCGTCGAGCCCAACATCAAGGACGGCAAGGGCGGATTGCGTGACCTGCACACGCTGCACTGGATGTCGAAGTATCTATATGGCGAAGGCGTCGGGCGCGCGATGGTCGAAAATGGCACCTTCACCGCCGGCGAGGTCCACACGTTCGAGAAGTGCGAGGACTTCCTCTGGACGATCCGCTGTTACCTGCACTTCCTGACCGGGCGCCCGGTCGAGAGGCTGTCCTTCGATGTGCAGGAAGCGATGGCCGAGCGCCTCGGCTACAAGCGCCACGGCGGCCTGCGCGCGGTCGAGCGCTTCATGAAGCACTACTTCCTCGTCGCCAAGGACGTCGGAGATCTGACGACGATTTTGTGCAACACGCTCGAGATACAGCAGCTCAAGACGGCGCCCGGTCTCAACCGCCTTCTCAATCCGCTCTCGTGGCGCACCCGGCGCGAGGTGCGCCAGAAGACCGACTTCCGCATCGAGAACGACCGCATCAACGTGCGCGACAAAGACGTATTCAAGCGCGATCCCGTTAACATCATCCGCTTCTTTGCGCGCGCCGAACATACCGATACCTACCTGCACCCCGATGCCTTGCGGCTCATCCGCCGCGCACTGCCGAGCGTCAATCACTCGCTGCAGTCCGATCCCGAAGCCAATCGCATCTTCATCGAGTTGCTGACGGGCAGGGTTAATCCGGAAGCCACGTTGCGCCGCATGAGTGAAGCCGGCGTTCTGTCGCGCTTTATTCCCGCCTTCCGCCGCGTCGTCGGCATGATGCAGTTCAACATGTACCATCACTATACGGTGGACGAGCATTTGATCCGCACCGTCGGCAAGCTGACCGAGATCGAGCGGGGCGGCTCGCAAAGTGAGTTGCCGCTGTCGAGTGAGATCATCGCTTCGATCAAGAACCGCCGCGTCCTGTTCGTCGCCGCCTTCCTTCACGACATCGGCAAGGGCCGCAACGAAGACCACTCCATTGTCGGCGGCCGCATCGCTCGCGAATTATGCCCGCGGCTGGGACTGACACCGGCCGAGACCGATACCGTCGCCTGGCTTATCGAGCAGCACCTGACGATGTCCAACATCGCCCAGAGTCGCGACATCACCGATCCCAAGACGATCCGCGACTTTGCCCAGATCGTCCAGAGCCTGGAACGCTTGAAGCTGCTGCTCCTGCTCACCGTCGCCGACATCCGCGCCGTCGGCCCCGACACCTGGAACGGCTGGAAGGGCCAGCTCCTGCGCACGCTCTACTACGAGACCGAAGCCTATCTGACGGGCGGATACGGCAAGTCCGGTCGCGCCGAGCAGGTTGCCGAGGCGCAGGCGACGCTGCGGCTCGCTCTGCCCGATCTCGATACCGCATTCGTCGATCAGCACATCGATCGCTTCTATCCCGATTACTGGCTGCGCTTCGATACGCGCCAGCAGGTCGAGCACGCACATCTGGTCGACAAGGCGACCAAGGCCGGCGTAAAGCTGGCCACGCACCACACCACCGACGCCTTCACCGCAATCACCGAACTGACCGTTTTTGCGCCCAATCACCCGCGACTGCTGTCGCTGTTTGCCGGGGCGTGCGCAGCATCCGGCGCAAACATCATGGGTGCGCAGATCACCACGACCCGCGATGGTTTCGCGCTCGATACCTTCATGCTGCAGCGTGAATTGCCCGACGACGAGGACGAGGAACGCCGCGCCCGCCGCATCGGCCAGACGATTGAGAAGCTTCTGAAGGGCGAAGCGCGGCTGAAGGCGTTGCTGGACAAGCGCCGCCCGATCGAGCGCCGCGTCGAGGCTTTCTCGGTGGCGCCTGAGGTCATCATCGACAACTCGCTGTCCGACCAGTTCACCGTCATCGAGGTGGCCGGCCGCGATCGCCCCGGTCTTCTCTACGAACTCACCAGCGCCATCTCCGATCTCAATCTGGATATTTCGTCGGCACACATCACCACGTTCGGTGAAAAAGCGGTCGACGTCTTCTACGTGACCGATCTGACATCGAAAAAGATCGTCAGCGAGCAGCGCCAGAAATCCATCGAGGAGACACTCACGGCAATTCTGTCTGAGGGCGAGACGCCGGGCAGCACGACCTGACGGCCGGTGGCGGAGCCACGAGCCGTCATGCCGCGCGCGAGTTTGCTCATGACGCCGGCGCCAGATACGTGATCTTGTCGGCGAGCTGACCCAATTCGGGATCGGCATCCTCGAACGAGATGCGCGGACCGATCAACCGCACCAGCGGACCGAGGAGGCGGCCCGTAGACTTGAAGTAGATCCACGAACGCTTCAGCTTGCAGCCCAGACGCACCTTGACCGTATATGTGGTCTGTCCCGTCTGCAGGAACGCAATGCGATTGTCGATGCAGAAGCGCACGATCGTCATCCAGTTGAAGAAGTAGAGGTTCTTGGCGCGCGCCACCTCGTAGTCCATGCCGACGAATTTGCCGATCACCTTGTCCTTCTCGACCAGGAAGAAGTTGAAGCTGACGAGCCGTCCGTTGAGCCGGCCGAGCATCACGCGCGCCTTGCCGCCGGACCTGGCCATCACCTCGCGGAAGTAGTTTTCCGGCACCTCGTCGAACGCTTCGTAGCTGGCTTTGCGGTTGGCCCGCGTGGCGCGGTACAGTTCCAGGATTTCATCGTAGACGTCCTCGATCGAATGGCGGAATTCGACCTCGATATCGTTAGCCGCCTTCAGTTTGCGGCGGATGTCATTGCGCTGCTTGCCCGGCAGGCTCTGGATGTAGCCCTCGAAGCTGTCATAAGGCAGCGGCAGTGTCGCCACCGGCAGCGAGGCCATGCGCACGAAGCCGGCGGCCTCGAGCGGGCCGCCGCTCCATTGCGCATCCGTGTCGGTCACGTCCTTGATGGCCAGGATCTTGATGCCCTGCGCCTTCGCGTGCGCCTCCATGGCGCGTATCAGCGCCTTGAGCGCGTCCGCGCGCTCCGCGGCGTCCAGAACCGGATCGATGCCGATCGGGCATTCCTCGGTCATCGGCGAGCCGAGCCCCATCACCGGCACCTTGACGAGGCTTGGCGCATGCCTGGCCAGCCGGTCGCCGATCGCCTTGAAACGGTCGGGCAAAGTCATGTCGAGTCGATAGTCGAGCCGGAACACGGGCGCTGCCGCGACCAGCCGGCCGTCGCGATAGGCCGCCACGGCCGAAAACGTGAAGTGCTCCGATCCTGAAAGCTCGCAGCCGCGGAAGTAACCCCAGTCTTCTGCGGCATCCGGAAACAGCCGGTTCCAGTCGGCCTCCGCGATCTCGGCGATCGACGCGTGATGCTGGATGACGAAGACCTTGTAGCTGCTGGCCGGCGCTGCGGCTTGCGAGCGGCCGCGAACCGGTGCCGTTGACAGGTCGAGTGCGGGCAACAGTCGCGATGAGACCGGGCTGTGCATCGTGTCGGCGGTCTGGGTCATGCGGGACATGGGCGTATCTCCTCGTGTTCTGCCCCGAAACATCGCCGCCTGACGTGAAGTCCGCAGTTCCCCCAGGAACAGTCGCGGAAATAGAGCCCGCGGGCCCGGCCCTGCGCCGCGAAGTTCCCGCCGGAACAGCGCCGCCAATCCCCCGCTCCTAGTCTGAGCCCATCAAAACCGATGGCGCCCGACCGAATGGAGCTGGCTCATGTCCTTCACCGCCTTCACATCCCCCCGCGATTTCCCGCTGGACAGCCCGGCGGAAGAGCCCCGTATCGGTCAGGCGGTACGCCGCAGCTATTGGCAGCGCATCGGCGCGATGCCGCTGGCGGCTCCCTCCACGCCTTTGCCCGCGCGCGCTCAGATCGTCATCGTCGGTGGCGGTTTTGCCGGCCTGTCCACGGCTCTGCGCATCACGGAAATGGAGCCCGATGCCGACGTCGTTCTGATCGAGGCGGAGACGGTCGGCTACGGTGCCAGCGGTCGCAATGGTGGTTTGATGTCGCCGCTGCCGGCTCCGGTCTGGCTGGCCACCGCGCTCGACACGCCCCGGCATGCGCGCGCCATGGGGCTGCTCAATCGCAAGGTCGCGGCGGCGGCGAAGTGGGCGCGCCAGCTCGCTCCCGCAGCCGAAGTGACGGCGACGCGGATGGCACTGGAAGCCAAGGGAGCGGTGACCGACGCGGGCCTCGCTCACATTTCGCGCACGCTCACCGCCTCTGGCATTGCCCACGACTTCGCGATCGGCGAAACGGATAGCGGCCCCCGCGCACTGACATTGCAGACCCACACGGTTAATCCCTATCGCCTTATCCGCGGTCTTGCCGAAGCGGCCCGCAGCCGCGGCATCAGGATCGTCGAGCGCGCGCCGGTAAAATCCATCGAGGAGCGCGATACGGTCGGTGCAATCATCACCCTTGCTGACGACCGCCGCATCGTTGCCGGTACCGTCGTCCTCGCCACCAACGCCTATACGCCGTCAGTGGACGTGGCTGAGCCGCCCCGCGCCAAGGTCGTGCACAACTACATGCTGGCGACCGGGCCGCTGTCCCCTGAGACGATCGAGCGCCTCGAGGCGGGCGGCGCGGCGTCTGGCAGCTTCATCGTCGAGCTCAACAAGGCCTATGTGTTCTATCGCATCCACGATGGTCGCCTCGTGTTCGGCGGCATTGAGAAGCTCAAGTCGTCCGAAACCGGCGATCTCGATGTTCCCGCCGCCGTCATGGAAGGTTTGAAGAAACATTTGGCGGCCACGCTGGGGGGCGCCCCGCTGCCCGAGATCGTCGAGGCCTGGGGTGGCCGTTTTCACATGACCGCGACCGACTTGCCGATCATCCGTCGCGCCAGCGCCGCCTCGCCGATCGTCTACAACGTCGGTTACGGCGGAACGGGTGTTGCTCTGACCCTGTCCCTGGCCCCGGTTGCCGCTGCGATCGCCCTGCGCCGGCCGGTCCCCGATTCCGAGTTGGCAGACATCCACGATACGATGTGCAACACGGCCCTGCCCGTGGTTGGTGCCATGCGGTTTGCCGCCGGCGTGGTGGCGACGTGGTTCGCCGAGCGCCGGCAGCGCGCCTGAAGCCGCGTCCCTGGCGCCACGTGCGCTTGAAGCTTTTTGTCCGCACCGCCTGAGCAGCCTTGCCAGCCCGGGGCGGCTCGGATAACTGCGTGCTCCATGAAACTCTATCGTGCCTTCGCCACCGTCGGCGGCCTGACCATGGTAAGCCGGGTCCTGGGGTTCGCGCGCGACATCCTCATCGCCGCTGCGCTCGGCTCCGGTGCCGTGGCCGATGCATTCTTCGTGGCCTTCCGGTTTCCAAACCTGTTCCGCCGCCTGTTCGGCGAAGGCGCGTTCAACGCTGCGTTCGTCCCGCTGTTCGCCAGGCGCCTGGAGGGTGAGGGCGAGGCAGCCGCAAAAAGCTTTGCTGAAGAAGCGATGGCCGGCCTGCTCCTCGTTCTGCTCGTCGTTTCGGCGATTGCCATGCTTGGCATGCCCTGGCTGATGGCGGTGCTGGCGCCGGGCTTCATCTCCGACCCCGAAAAATACGATCTGGCCGTGCGGCTGACGCAGATCGCCTTTCCTTATCTGACCTGCATGTCGCTCGTCGCGCTGCTCTCGGGTGTTCTCAATTCCATGCACCGGTTCTGGGCCGCCGCCGCAGCGCCCATCCTGCTCAACATCGTGCTGATCAGCGCCATCACGCTGGCGATCGCGCTTGGCTATTCCGAAAAGCCCGAAGCGGGCTACGTCCTGGCGGTCGGTGTGTTCATCGCCGGCTTGGCCCAGCTCGGCATGTTGTGGACGGCGGTCAAGCGGGCGGGCCTCGATCTCAAGCTCATCCGCCCGCGCTATACACCCGGCGTCAAGCGCCTCGTCGAGTTGGGGATCCCCGGCCTCATCTCCGGTGGCATCACGCAGATCAATATCGTCGTCGGCACGATCATCGCGTCGATGCAGGCCGGCGCGGTATCCTATCTCTACTATGCCGATCGGCTCTATCAGCTGCCGCTGGGCATCGTCGGCGTTGCGGTTGGCGTGGTGCTCTTGCCCGATCTCGCGCGCCGCTTGCGCGCTGGCGATCGCGCTGCGGCCATCGACAGCCAGAACCGGTCGCTCGAATTTGCGCTGCTCCTGACGCTGCCGGCCGCCATCGCGCTCTTCATCGCCGCCGAGCCCATCATTCGCGTGCTCTTCGAGCGCGGCGCCTTCGTGCCCGAAGATACGCCCAAGACGGCTTATGCGCTGATGGCCTTTGCCGTTGGCCTGCCTGCGTTCGTGCTCATCAAGGTCTTCCAGCCGGCATTTTTCGCACGCGAGGACACCAGGACGCCGATGGTCTATGCCGGTATCAATATGCTGGTGAACGTGGCCGGCTCGATCGCGCTGTTCTTCATCTTCAAGCACTTCGGCCTGATGCCGCACGTTGGCATTGCAGTCGCCACGACGCTGGCCGCATGGATCAACGCCGCCATGCTGTTCTTCACCTTGAAGCGCCACGACGATTTCGAATCCGATCGCCGCCTCGTCCGCAACATTCCGTTGATCCTGTTCGCCAGCATCGCGATGGGCGCGGTCGTGTACGGTATCGTTCTGTGGCTTGCTCCCTACCTGACGAGCGCCGCTTCGCTTGGCGTCAAGGTTACCGCCCTGGCCGCTGTGGTCGGCATCGGCGGTCTGGTGTTCGCCTTGATTGTCGTCCTCACGGGCGTCTTGAGTCTGACGCAGCTGAAGCGCTTCGTGCACCGGCCGTCACGGTAGGGAATTCCAAATGCCTACGCTGGCCGGTCGCTTCAAAGGCGCGCCCTATCGCCATTGAACTTTGTTCGCAAGGCACTTGCGCCGGGCCACGCTGCGGGCGATAACGCCCGCCGGATCTGGGGAAACGAACAATGACCATGAAGGAACGTGTCTTTTCCGGCATGCAGCCGACCGGCAGTTTGCACTTGGGCAACTACCTGGGCGCCATGCTTCAGTGGATCGAGCTGCAAAAGACGCACGAGTGCATGTATTGCGTCGTCGATCTGCACGCGATCACGGTCTGGCAGGATCCCCAGGAGTTGCGCCGCGCCATCCGCCAGGTGACCGCAGCCTACATCGCCGCCGGCCTCGATCCGGAAAGAAGCATCCTCTTCAACCAGAGCCAGGTTTCAGCCCATGCCGAGCTGGCCTGGGTTTTCAACTGCGTCGCGCGTTTGGGTTGGCTCAATCGCATGACCCAGTTCAAGGAGAAGGCTGGCAAGGACCGCGAGAACGCCTCGGTCGGCCTTTACGCCTATCCCAACCTGATGGCCGCCGACATCCTTGCCTACAAGGCGACCCACGTCCCCGTCGGCGAGGACCAGAAGCAGCACCTGGAACTCTCTCGCGACATCGCGCAGAAATTCAACAATGATTTCCGCGATGAGATCGTGCGCATCGGCTATGCCGACGGCATATTTTTCCCGCAGCCCGAGCCGGTCATCACCGGCCCGGCGACGCGCGTCATGAGCCTGCGTGACGGCACCAAGAAGATGTCGAAGTCGGACCCCTCCGACTTGTCGCGCATCAACCTGACCGACGATGCCGACACCATCGCCCGCAAGGTGCAGAAGGCCAAGACCGATCCCGAGCCGCTGCCGTCCGAACGCAAGGGCCTGGAAGGCCGCCCCGAGGCTGAAAACCTCGTCGGCATCTACGCGGCGCTGGTGGACAAGCCCGTCGAGGCCGTGCTTTCCGAAGTGGGCGGATCGCAATTCTCCACATTCAAGAAAACGCTTGCCGAAGCCGCCGTGGCGCGGCTGTCGCCCATCGCTGCGGAAACCGCGCGCATGATGCAGGATCCCGCAGGCATCGATCGCATCCTCGCCGATGGAGCGGCCCGCGCCCGCCAGATCGCCGAGCCGATCATGAATGAGGTCAAGGACATTGTCGGCTTCATTCGAGCATGAGTGCCTTTGCAACCGGGCCCACGCAGGGGCCCTCAGCGCCGCTTTTTGCCGCAGGCATGAGACTTGCCCGGCCATGGAAATCGTATTGTCGCCTCGGGGCGCATAGGGCAGCATGGCACCATGAAGCTAAGACGCAGTTTTGAATCCGGTCACCGCCGCAAGTTCCTCCTCATTGTCGATGACAGTGCCGAGGTCGAAGCCGCACTCTATTTCGCCGCCAGCCGCATCGAACACTCCGGTGGCGTCATCGTGATGTGCTACGTGATCCAGCCGCAGGGGTTCCAGCACTGGATGGGCGTGCGTCAGGTTCAGCTCGATGAAGAGACGAATACGGCGCGTGCGCTGTTTCGTCTGTTCCGTCGCAAGCTCAATCTCGCCGGGTTCGAAGGCGTCGAAACCGAGGAAGTGATCCGCGAGGGACCCAAGGCCGACGAAATCATCAAGCTGATCGATGAAGACGAGGATATCGCGCTGCTCGTGCTGGGAGCGTCGATCGACGCCAAGGGTCCCGGCCCGCTGGTCTCCTCGCTCGCAGCCGGCTCCAAGGCGGGTTCGTTCCCGGTCCCGATCACGATCGTCCCGGGCAACCTGACTCTCGAATTGATCCGCTCGCTGGCCTGAGCCCGCGAGCGCGCACCGCCCCCCGCAGGTGGCGCAGCGCCGCCAAAAATCCGGGCCGTGGCGAGCCGCCTGTGATTTTTTCCGCAAGCACAGCCGTGGTTGGGGGCCGGTCCGAGGGTCTGCCCGGCTGAATTGCGGAAAAATCGAGCGTTGGGCTCGACTTTTTGTCCCGCGTGGCCTACATCCTTGGAAAGATTCTAAACTTGGTGTAAGCGGCGCACGGGCAGTCCGGCCGCGCCGCAGCGAACTGGTTTCCAGCGGCTCCTCCGGGGCGTGCATCAGGAGCAACCGTTCCACACTGACAGCGAAGGTGAGGAAGTATGTTCATTCAGACCGAAGCGACCCCCAATCCGGCGACCCTGAAGTTCATTCCCGGCAAGTCGGTTCTTTCATCCGGCACTGCGGACTTCCGGACCCAGTCCGAGGCGGCCGATTCCTCGCCGCTCGCCGCACGCCTGTTCGATATCGACGGTGTCGAGGGTGTGTTCCTGGGCTCCGATTTCATCTCGGTGACCAAAGGGTCCACGGAGTGGCAGCACCTCAAGCCAATGATCCTGGGCGCCATCATGGAGCACTACATGTCGGGCGCCCCGATCCTGAAATCGGACGGTGCCAACGACGGCGCCGGCGGCAACTACGCGCCCGAGGATGAAGCCACGGTCAACACGATCAAGGAACTCCTGGAAACGCGCGTCCGCCCGGCCGTTGCGCAGGACGGTGGTGACATCACGTTCTCCGGTTTCCGCGACGGCATCGTTTACCTTCACATGCGCGGTGCCTGCGCCGGCTGCCCCAGCTCGACGGCGACGCTGCGTCACGGCATCGAGAACCTATTGAAGCACTTCTGCCCCGAGGTGCAGGAGGTCCAGGCCGTCTGATGCCGCAGCCGTGCGCGCGAGCATGAATATGTGGAACCCCGCCCTGAAAAGCGGGGTTTCGCATTTGCGGGCCTTGCCGGTCACCGGGCCGCCGGCACCATCGGCAGGCTCGGCTTTCCCCTCCCAACGACGATGATTTTACATCACGACGACACCACGAAAGGATACGCCCTGATGGCTGAGCCGCTCGACAAGTCCGCTCTTGATACGCTCTTCCTGGAAGCGCGCACCATGAACAAGTGGCAGGCCAGGGACGTTGAAGACGAAGTGCTGCATCGACTGGTCGACATCATGAAAATGGGGCCGACCAGCGCCAACTGCTCGCCGGCCCGCCTCGTTTTCGTCAAGTCGGACGAGGCCAAGCAGAAGCTGAAGCCGTTCCTCTCGCCCGGCAACGCCGACAAGACCATGTCGGCACCGGTCTGCGTAATCATCGGCCAGGATCTCGATTTCCACGAGTATCTGCCCAAGCTCTTCCCCCACGACAACGCCAAGGCCTGGTTCGAGGGACAGCCCGAGAAGATCCGCGAGACGGCTTTTCGCAACGCTACCCTGCAGGGCGCCTACCTGATGCTGGCAGCCCGTGCGCTGGGCCTCGATTGCGGGCCGATGTCGGGCTTCGATCCCGCCGGTGTCGACAAGGCGTTCTTCGCCGGCACCAACATCAAGTCGAACTTCCTGTGCAACCTGGGATACGGCGATCCCGCCGGCCTGTTCCCGCGCAGCCCGCGCTTCGCGTTCGATGAGATGGCCTCCATCGTGTGACGTTGAAGCGACGATGCCGTCCGACAGCGGTGTCTGGGCGGAAAGATCAGGTGCATTGCCCGTCCCGCCCGTGTAGCCTCGTTGGCGATGAACATCCTCGCATTCGACACCTGCTTTGCCGCCTGTTCGGCCGCGGCTGCAAGGGGCTTTGATCCCGATGCGCCGCACGACGCGTGCCTGACTGGTCGTTTCGAGCCGATGGCGACCGGTCATGCCGAGCGCCTGCCGTTGATGATTGCCGAGACGATGACGGCGGCGGGGCTGGCTTTTTCGCAATTGGACCGCCTCGCCGTGACCAATGGGCCGGGCTCGTTCACCGGGACGCGGATCGCCGTCGCAGCCGCGCGCGCCCTTGCTTTGGCCTCCTCGCTCGAGGTTGTCGTCGTTTCGAGCCTTGCGGTGATGGCAAGTCAGGCTGCGGAGCATCTGTCTACCCACATCGAAAACGCGCGCAAAAGCGCCCCCGAGGCAGCGCCGCTGCTGATCGCGGTTGATGCGCGGCGCGGGGAGGTCTATGTGCAGCAGTTCAAGTCCGGCGGAGCCGATGCGGTCACAGGGCCGTTGCTGTTGCCGGTGGCCGATGCGGCGGCGCTTGGGGGAACAGGGCCGCTGGTCGTGGCGGGTTCGGGCGCCGGGGCTGTGGCACAGGCTGCGGCCGAAGCGGGGCGGGTGGCAACGGCACATTTGGCAGATTTGCTACCCGACGCGCGCGACCTGTGCCGTTTGGCTGCGACCATGGAGCCGGCGTGCGGCGACGCCAAGCCACTGTATTTGAGGCCGGCAGATGCGAAGCCGCAGACCGGCAGATTTATCGAGAGGGCAACCACATGACGACAACGGCAGGCACGCGCCTCGATCCGAAATTCGTAAGCCTGGTTTGGATTGGGCCGGAGCGCGCTGTCGAGTTGGCGGAGATGCACGCCCGCCTGTTCCAGCCCGGCTGGAGCGAGGCGAGCATGCGCGATTCGCTGTCGCATCCCGGCTCCACGGCGTTTCTCGCCCGCGTCCGCGACGGCGCAGAATCGCTGCCTGAGCCGGCAGGCTTCATCATGGGTCAGCTCGCCGCCGACGAAGCCGAGATCCTGTCGATCGGCGTTGTGCCGAAATTCCAGCGCCGCGGCGTCGGCACTCTGCTGGTGGAGGGCTTGGCGCGCGCCGCCAAGCGGGCCGAATCGAAGCGCTTGTTCCTGGAAGTCGCCGCCGACAATCAGGCGGCATTCGAACTTTATCGCAGCTGCGGATTTACCGCTGTCGGCATGCGCAAGGGCTACTACCAACGCCCCGACGGCGAGCCGCAGGATGCCCTCGTTCTGGCGTTGCCGCTGGATCGCTGAGGTCAGGGAGGCCCGACGGCCGCACGTGCCATGGGATCATTCAGGGCGGCTTCCATTCTCTCCGGGTTTGCCGGTCTGACCCTGCCCCTGATGCCGGTGCAGGCAGGTCTAAATCGCTACGCACCGCATCTGGCCCGGCGCCTGCCCCACTGGTACCACCGCCGGGTCTGCCGCCTGATCGGCGTACGCTTGCACATCGACGGCGATATCGCGCCAAACCGCCCCGTGCTGTTCATCGCCAACCACACGTCGTGGCTCGATATTCCAGTCCTGTCGGCGGTTGCGCCGGTCTCCTTCGTCGCCAAGAAGGAGGTCGGCAGCTGGCCCGGCGTATCGGCCCTGGCCCGCTTGCAGCGCACGGTTTTCGTCGACCGTGAGCGCCGCGCCGCCGTCGGCACCACGGCTAGCGAGATCATCGAGCGGCTGGCGGCCGGCGACTCCATTGTCCTGTTTGCCGAAGGCACATCGAGCGACGGCAATCGCGTTTTGCCCTTCCGCACCGCATTGTTCGCCGCCGCCAAGCCGAGTGCCGCCGCAGACGCGGGGGCGTCTGGTGACGTTGACGCGTCCGGCAAGCTCCACGACGCCGTGGTCCAGACCATTTCAATCGCCTACACGCGCCTGCACGGCGTTCCCCTGAACCGTGCCGACCGCCCGCTGATTGGCTGGTATGGGGACATGGACCTGCCGCCCCACGCCTGGCAACTGCTGAAGGCCGGACCAATCGATGACCGTATCGTCATCGGTGCGCCGGTGCCCCTGGACGACTTCGCCGACCGCATCGCATCGGGTCCGCTCGGTGCGCCGACCGGCACTGCACAGCCGCCGGAGAAACTCGTCGCCGTTTCGCAGAACGCCACCGCCAGGCTCGGCAAGACCGACGGCGGCTGCAAGTTCGAGCAGGGCGGCGAAACCGTCTTCGTTGCGGGCGCTACCAGCAATAC
>CAZDNY010000039.1:0-8737 GCA_964506885.1 uncultured Hyphomicrobiaceae bacterium
GCATCGCCGGTTCGCCCTCCTTGCGGCGGCGGGCGATATTCTCGGCGATCACAAACATCGCTCGCATCTAGTGGCCAGATCTCACATCCTGAAGAGCAGCGCGAACTCTCTTCCAATTCTCGGCTTCGCCATCATTACCCTTGCGCTCTTCCACCGTCTGACGCCGCGCAGCGGCAGCTTCGGCCTGCTCACCGTGCGCCTCGACCAGCATTCTCGCAAGGCTGTTGATCTGTTCAAAATCCATCTTGAACCCCTTTGTGCTTTAGCGTCTGAACACGACAGATACGGAAACGTTCCAATCCGACTCGCACAATACGGACATCGCCAAGCTCTGACCCAGGTTCATGACGCGTCAGTGCGCACACTCAACGGAACGCCGCCGGAACTCGCGCGTTAACCTCTCTTCCAGACGGGGGCCTGCAGAACCCGGAGGCACCGATGGCACAACCAGACAACAACGCCACAAATTTTGCAGGCAGCGTCATTCGCGGCGCCATCGAAGGAGCCGTAGCTGGATTTTCAGCCGGAGTGCTGCTGATTTTTCTCAACCCTCCTCTCGAACAGCTCTTCGATCAAGCCGCCGGATACATGGGCTTCGCAGCCTTCCTCTTCGTGAGCGCTCAGGTCGGCGTTGTCCTATCGATATTCACGCAATTGGGTTTCAAGCCGCCGCCATCTCCACAGCCACACCATACCACCATCGGCGCAGGATCGACCGGCGTTGAGACACCAAGTTGAGGCAGGTTTCAGCATGCATCAGGACGGACATCGAAGCCGAAAGCCCCCGACGCCCGTGCAGGCGCGACAAGGTCGCATCACAGGCGTCATATGGATCTTGCTCTTTTCACTGTTGCTGGCCGTCCTCGCCGGCCTTCTTTTGCTGACGCTTTAGAGCTTGGGTTCATTTCAACCACCTGCACATGGCGCTAGCAGAGCGCCACTATCTCTCAGCCGATACCAGCCGACATGATCGCGAATACGATGAAGCCTGCAGCGAAAGCCGATGACGATATCCAGCGCTTCGGCGCCGGAGCGTCTCCCTCGGGCAGGACATCCTCAACGGTTGACAGCAGCAGGAAGCTGCCGACGAGGACCAGGGAAATGTTCTGCAGTGTCTGACCCGCATCTCGGAGCAACCAGTATCCGCATGCAGCAGCAATTCCGACCGGCGCGATCATACCGATCGTGACCAATGCTCTTTGGGTCCGCGGAACCTTGCTGTCGCGCAGGTTGGAAACAGCCGCAAATCCTCCGGGAATGTTGGCGATCGCCTGGCTGGCGGCGAGAAGAAGACCCAGCGTGCTCTCTGCAGCGCCCCCCACCCCGGTCATCAAGCCGTCACTGAACAAATCGGCACCAATAGCGCCATAGACCATGTAGGCGCGATGCCGGCCATCGCTGACCGGGCGCCTCTGCAATCCAGAAATGGCCTGAGCGAGCAACACTGAGCCGAACGCTCCGGCAAGAAACGCCGCAATGATCATCCCCGTCGACAACGTGTCGAGCGCCCGTGGCATGATTTCGATTCCGAACAACGCAATTGCGGTGCCGGCTGCGGCATGTAGAGCCGCGCCCCGCACCCACCCGGGCGCACGCGTCCCTTCCGCCAGCGCGCCGCCGATCAGATTGCCGGCCACAGGGAGCAGCGCATAGGCGAGGATCCAGGCAAATTCACTCATCGGGCCCTCCGGACAATCCGCAAATCACGCAAGCATCGCATCAGCGGACCAAGGCGCAGACATCTACAAATAGAGTACTCGCGCCAGCAAATAGGATTGCCACGACCGAGAGCAAACAAAGAACCGACATTGTCTGGCGGTGAAACCTTCGCTGCGGAACTGACCAGACGTCGGTCTTGAGCTGCAGTGCCATACGCTCCGGGGCAAGCAGAGCCGCACCCAGCAAGCCTATTGCGGCGATTGTCGCAATCCACACCGCCATAAGAATGGCCACCGGCATCGGCGCAATGCGTCCGTCCGAGGCGAGCCCGCAGGAGAACCCATGGACGGCATAGAGCACCGTGAAGTGGAGCGCCCACACGATCGGCCCGATCAGGACATAAAGGATTGTGCCGAGCGTCGAGCCGCGGCGCTGCTCCGATCCAGTTTCGTCGCGAGGGGAATGTGGCATGACGTTCCTCATCCGACGACCCTGGGAAAGCCATGGACCAGGGCAATCCCAACGATTCCCTGGGCCGAACCATAGTACATAAGCAGCTTCAAGTTATCGAACGTCACGCGACGTTCCCGATCGAGCTTGCCCGTGATGTAGCGGACAAGCGTGTAGAGCATGATCACAACAGCGGCGAACACGATCTGACCGGTAAGAAAGGAGGCCAGATAGACCATTGCGGCATAGCTCGACTGTGACGGCAGTAATCCGGTGCCCAAGTGACCCGCCACATCGATTCCCACCGCCGCCATCGCGCAGACCGCGCCCAGCACCATAAGCAACGGTACTGGCAAGGAGCTAGTTCCCGGCGGGGGCAGCCACCGGTCAGCCGCGGCGTACAATCCGATGGACAAAAGGAAGAGCGACGCAGACGCCGCCGGCCAGCCCAGTGCAGGCACAGCGGGCCTTCCAACCGGCGCCCAGACGTCCGGCGAAACCGTCCAGAGGTAGAGATAGGAAAAAAGGTAGGAGACATAGAGCGAACCGGCAACGAGCATCAAGACCACCATCGCCCACCACGAGTGCGAGGACGGTCCGCTCTTGTACGCCGGCAGCCTCATTCCTGATCCGATGTCTACCGGGCCCTTGCCCGGCCCCGGATCCAGCTCCCACGTCCATACGCAGCACGACAAAACCGCAATGACACCGCAGATGAGGGCCGGAATGACTAGTTTGACTGTGAGCAGCAGGAAAAATGCGGCAGTGAACGCAGCGGCAACCACGTGTGACCAGCTCGGCCCGGGCATTTGAATGACATACTGCGGCTTTGCATCGATCGGAGAAGTAACGATCGTTTCGCGTCCACCGGTCGGGGCATCGGGCAGATAATGACCGCCCGCTTCAACCTGCTTGGCAAGGTTAGGCTGATCCCAAAGCGGCTCCCGGCCGGTCACATGCGGAATGGATCGCGTACAGTAAACGTCCGACGGCAGCCACTCGAGTGTACCGGCACGCCAAGGGTTTGTTACACCGCCCTCGCCCGGCCGGAAGCGCACGAAAAGGTCTATGACGAACAGCAGAACGCCCAAAGCAAAGATGAACGCCCCGACCGTGGAGATCGAGTTGAGAAGGTCCCAACCCATGTCAGACGAATAAGTCCACACGCGTCGCGGCATTCCGAGTAGCCCCGTCAGATGCATGGGGAGGAACGCGACGTTGAAACCGACGAACATCAGCCAGAAGACCCAGCGGCCTAACCGCTCTGACAGCATCCGCTTCGAAACCATCGGCGCCCAGTAATAGAACGTCGCAAACAGCGGGAACACCATTCCACCGACGAGCACGTAGTGGAAATGCGCAACCACGAAATAGGTGTCGTGCACCTGCCAGTCGAACGGCACGACAGCGACCATGACACCGGTCAGCCCGCCAAGCGTAAAGATGAACAGGAACCCCAGCACGAACCGCATCGGCGTCGTGATCATCAGCTTTCCTGGCCGCGACGCGATGGTCGCAATCCACGCAAAGACCTGGATTCCCGAGGGAATGGCGACGGCCATGCTTGCGGCGGAGAAAAAACTCAAGCTTAGCGCCGGTATTCCCGTTGCAAACATGTGATGCACCCACAGCCCGAACGAGAAGAAGCCTGTCGCGATCAAGGCGACGACGATCAGGTGGTATCCGACCAGCGGTGTGCGCGCCATCGTCGGCACGATCATCGATACAAGGCCGGCCGCCGGCAGAAAGATGATGTAGACCTCAGGATGGCCGAAAAACCAGAACAGGTGCTGCCAGAGCAGCGCGTCGCCCCCTTTGTCGGCAATGAAGAACGGCCACCCGAAGGCGCGCTCCAGTTCGAGCAGCATTGTGGCGAGGATGACGGCGGGAAACGCGAAGATGATCATGCCGGCGAAAATCAACATCGACCAGGCGAAGATCGGCATCTTGTCCAGGGACATGCCGGGCGGACGCGTTCGCAACGTTCCAACCACGATCTCGATGGCACCGGCGATTGCTGAAATCTCGATGAAGCCGATCCCCAGAAGCCAGAAGTCCGCGTTGTCGCCCCGCGAGTATTCCACGCTTGTCAGAGGCGGGTACATGAACCAGCCGCCCTTGGGGGCAAGATCGTAGAAGATCGTTGAAAAGAAGACGAGCCCGCCGATGACGTAAGCCCAGATGGCGAAGGCTGAAAGACGCGGGAAAGGCAGATCCCGCGCCGCCAGCATCTGGGGCAATAGAATTACCCCCAGCGCTTCGACTGCGGGCACCGCGAACAAGAACATCATCGTAGTGCCGTGCACGGTGAAGAGCTGGTTGTAGAGATCCTGGGAAACCAGATTGTTGTCACCGACCGCAAGCTGTGCGCGCATCAAAAGCGCCAGACACCCGGCAAGCAGGAAGAACAGAAAGGCCGTCCCAATGTAGAACAGACCGATAACGTCGTTGTTGACCGCCGTGACAAGCTTCAGCCCGCGCGGCGTCGACCAGATGCGCTTCAGCCGTTCGCGCTCACCTTGCGGACGGGGAACCGGGCTGATCGGTGCTGGCTGCGGTGTTGCTTGATTTTCCATGCTGTCAACGAAGCGTGTAGAGGATGGCGAGCCCAAAAACGTAACTGACGATGATTGCACCCGAGTCGACGCCCAGCCGCAGGAAGGTCTTGTTCCTTCGCTCGGCCAGGCCAGTGAGAAGTATCGCCGTCAGTAGGATTCCGAGCAGGGCTGCTACGCCTGCAAATTCTCCCGCGGCAGCAAGCGCCGGGGGACCATCCGCAATCGCATCGACCACGAACAAGAGCGCGACATCGAACAGGTTGGTGCCGAGGATGTCGGAGATTGCCATCGTAAACAGGCCAAGCCGGAGAGCCGACAGCACTGTGCTGACTTCCGGGAGTGATGTGGACATCGCCACCAGAACGGCACCAGCAAAACTCTGACCGATCCCGGTCTGGACGGCGATGACCTCAGCGGTCCGCGTCACGACAAAGCCGCCCGCCAGAATTGCAAGGCCCGCCGCCGCTGCCCGCAGCATGACCCGCCTGAGACTCATCTCATAAACGGGATGTTTGTCCGCTCGCCCATCAGGGCCGCCCTCACGCCATTCCTCCTCTTCGATATTCGCGATCCAGGGTTGGCGCTTGTCCGCCTTCATGAGAAGGCGGATGGACAGCAGGCACGCGGCAAGGATCACCCAGGACCAAGCACCTATGCCGAATACGGCGACATCGCCGGCAATCACCGCGCAGGCCGCCAACGAGAGTACGACGATGTTGAGAGAACCCTGAAGAAGCACCACAGGATCGGGCACGACCGAAGTCAGCGCACGCTCCCTGATCGCCACATCGGCGACAGCCAGCACTGCGACTTGCATTGCAACACCACCGAGGATGTTGTTCACGGCCAGCGCAGTGTTGTTGCCGACCGAAGCTGTCAGGGTGACAGCAAGCTCAGGCAGCGACGTGACGCCACCCAGGAGCAATACCCCCAGCAGGGCGTGACCGATGTTGGTCTTGATGCTCACGACGTCGGCATAGCGAGAAAGCTGATGACCCGAGAACCACACGACCGCGGCCGCTAATGAGAAAAGCAGCACGTTCGTCAACAGACTGAACTGGTCGAAACTTGTCATCCTACTGCAAACTTCCAAGGTAGGCTGCGATCGCCTCCAGTTGCTCCGAGGTCAGGTTTCGATAGGGCAACATGAGATTTTCCGGTTTGATCGTTTGATTATCGCGGATCCATCGGACCAGATTGTCCGGCGTGTTTTCGAGCCGCGCGGCGGCAAGGGTGGTACGGCTGGCCACATGCGTGAGATCCGGACCGACAAGCCCGCTCGCCTTTGTTCCACGGATGCTATGGCAGCCACCGCATCCGTTCCCCTGGAAGAAATCGCGCCCCTTGCGCAGCTCCTGCGTAGGAGATTCACGCGCAGGGCCGCTTTCGCGCTCCATCCAGCTCGCAAACTCTGCATCACCGAGCGCAATGACCTTGAAACCCATCATCGCATGGGCACCACCGCAGTACTCGGCACATTGGCCGCGAAATTCTCCCGCCCGCTTGGCATTCAACGTAAGCTTGTTGATGCGTCCGGGAATCATGTCGACCTTGCCTGCGAGACTGGGCACCCAGAAACTGTGGATGACATCGGCTGTCCGCAGCTTCATGCGGACCGGTCGGCCAACAGGAATGCGCAATTCGTTGGCCGTTTCGAACGTGCTGCCGTCGGGGTTGGTGTAGATCAAGCGCCACCACCAGCGTTCACCCACGACCGTCACGTCGAGCGCATCACCGTTGACCTGATCTAGAGGCCCTCCGAGTTCCGTGTAGCCATAAAGCAGCAGCGGTGTGAGCGTGAGAACCGGGAACACAATGCCCCCAAGCACGATGGATTTCTCGTCTGCGAGGTATCGCCGTAGCTGCAAGGGCCCGGCGATTGCCACGCACGAAATCGCAAGCACGATGACGAGAATGGTGGCGCCGCCGACGATGAGCAGGTTGGCGAGGAACAAAAGCGAGTCTGCAGTACTGCTATGTGGTGCCAGAACCGATTGGTCCTGACGGCAGGCCACGAGAGCGGGTACGACCGCACCAACGAGTATCGCGAACCTCAGCCTGCTCATGGCCGGCTCTCAGTCGCGACGGACGCCCCGTCGCGCTTGTGCAGTGATGTGCCGAACGGGTCGAGACTCGCGAAATAGCTACTCGCCCGGGCAATATCCGTTTCGTTCATGCGACGAGCAATGGACGACATAACGTCCGAGCGCGGCGTGCCGGACCGAACACCATCGCGCAGCAGTTCCAGTTGCGCGGACAAATAGCGCGCCGATTGTCCGGCGAGACGCGGGAAGTCCCCGGATGCCTCGGGACCGTGACAGGAGCCACAGGCAGGAACGCCGCGTCCGGGGATGCCTTGAGTGGCAATTGCCTTTCCTGCTTGCAGGACTTCGGATGGTGGCTGCTCCTGGCGGATCACGGGCTGTTTCAAAGTCGCATAGTAGCTCGCAAGACCACGCCGCATCCGTTCATCGAGAGTTGCCGCGACCGGCTGCATGATGCCGCTCGGCCTGAGCCCGGCTGCATAGTCTGCCAGCGCGTGCACAAGATAGGCCTCGTTCTGTCCGGCGAGGCGCGGCACAAGCTTGCTGTCCGGACTCGTTTCCGAATCACCGTGGCACTTGGCACAGGCCCCGATCTGCGGCACGATCAGACCGGTCGAAAGAAACTGCTCAACCGAAGCATCTGGTCTATCCACTTCACCGTAGGCCAGTCGGCGATAGCCTCTGGAACTCAGATTCGGTAGCGCCACAAGAAATGCAACGATCGCCCAAACCTCATCATTGCGCTTCTGTGTCGTCCACGCCGGCATCCCCGCATACTTGATCCCGTGCTTCACGATCCAGAAAAGCTCGCGGTTACGCCAGGTCGGAACATGCGTGATGAGCGATGGCGGCGGCGGCAGCATGCTTCTGGCAATCGGGTTTGCAGGCTCGCCAGGAGCTCCATGACAAGGGGCACAACCGCTCTGAAAATGGCTGGCGCCAAGCCTGACCAGATCAGGATCGTCCAGCGGACGCTCATCGATCATGGAACTCCATGTCGCCACGGAATTGCGCATGCCGAACTCCAGCAGCGCACGCGTCACGTCCCAATGCCCCTTGCTGGCAGCAATGTTGTAGAGGCCGAGCCACGCAACCAGAAGGCCACCTGCCGCAACTGCGGCGAATATAGCGGCAATTCTGATGGACCACTTGCGCACGCTGTCCTTGCCCCACGCTGACATCATACGGTCGCCTTTGCCAATCCTCCGCGAAGCTCAAACGGAACCGTCTCGTCCCGCGTTCTGCGCGACAACTCCGACAGCCAACGTGCCGCTGCGATGACGCCGGCAGTCACGTAGGTCAGGGGACACGCGATGATCATCAAAAGCCCGGCCAATTGCTGGTCCGCAAGCTCGAGCAGGCCAGGCCGGGCACAAGCCGCACCGCTGCACTCAAACAGCACGCGCGGCGCAAACACAAGAAGCGCACCCAACAGGCAGGCGAATTTGCCCGTGATGAGCAGCGCTGCGATCGACCGCCAGATTCGCTGTCCGCGAATACAGAAAATCGATGACCAGAACCAGGTCGCGGCTAACATCAGCGACACGCCTGAAAGCAAGGCCATGGTGCGCGACCCCATGGAAGCAGAAAGGAGTGGTGGCGCATGCCAGGCCCAAAGCAAACCAAGCTGAGCAATCGTGGCGGCGACGAGAGAAGATAGGGTGGATATCATCCCTATAGGAGAGCTGACAAACGTCAGGGAGTAGGCCGCGAGAGGAGCGACAACATTCATCAGCGCGATGTGCGACAACATATGCTGCGTCAGCGGTCCCAAAGCCATTCCCGCAACAACGGCGTGGACGGCGGGCACCGCAAGGAAGAGTGCCAGAGCTGTTATCGACAAGGCAGTATGACGGAACCGAGCGGAACTTGCGGCATTGGCTACAGCCGAGCGGTACGTCCAGTTCTGCTCGATCAATACTCCCATCTACGAATTCCTTGTTTGAACAGTCTTCACGTCATTCGCTGTCCTGGCAAACTTCGGAGTAGCGTGAGAAGCGTCTCCCTCCGGCCACCGCACAACAG